>DAITOW010000059.1:0-11902 GCA_036833965.1 Oleiphilaceae bacterium | reverse complement strand
ACACAGGAGTCTTTGGCGCGAAAATTAAGTAACGCCGCGAGCGCAAATCTGTTGCTAGTGAATGTGGAAGGACGCATCCACCAATATGTGCGCAGTGAATTTAAAGTAAAACCAACGGCGCATTGGGCGAATCATTGGCCAATTTTGGCAGGGGGTGTTTTTCAGGCGGCATGACCCCGCCCGAAAACATTATGCAGTCGGAGCGAGCAGGGTCCTGCTTGCTTCGTAAAGCTCTGGAGTAGTGACTAATAAATTCTTATCGTAAATAGCCGCTGGAATGTGCGCAGGAACGTCACCAAAGTGACCGCAACTTGCACCTGCTTCTAAGGCGATTAACCTGGCTGCAGCAAAGTCCCAAGGGCTGAGTGACTCAAAATACACATCAAGACGACCGCACGCTACCCAGCAAATATCAAGGGCTGCGCTACCTAACCTGCGCATATCCTGACAATGACGAAGCATGATGTCGACACGCGGCAGGATGGGATCAAGTCCCGTCTTGTCATAGGGGAAGCCGGTTGCGAACAAGGATTTGCGAAGATTGCTCTGGCCACTGGTTGAAATTTCCTGATCGTTCAGAAATGCACCTTGTCCTTTCCTTCCGTAAAAAAGTTCATCCATAAAAGGGTTATAAACGACGCCGCACTGAACGTCTCCCTCGCAGGCAAAGGCAATGCTTACTGCCACCATCTGTTGGCCGTGTGCGTAATTAACGGTGCCGTCAATCGGGTCGATAATCCATAGTGGCGTAGAAAGGTCGTGGCCAAGCGTCTTATCACTGCAGGTTTCCTCGGTCAGAAAGCGATGGTCCGGAAATGTATCCTGAATGCGCTTTATGATGAGCTCGTCTGCGGCGAGGTCAGCATTGGTGACCAGTTCTTGCTGGTCTTTGTATTCTCTTTCAAGTGAACCTTCACTGCGCATCTTTTTTATCAGGTTGCCGGCTTCCAGTGCGGTTTGCTTTGCGATTGAAAGCGCTAGATTGATGTCTGTTTTCATGCCTGTTCCGATTAAATATGCAAGAGATTGCTCGTAATGAGAGCTTTGTGTCGTAAAAGTCTTAGGGAGCTGTTTACAAATGATTAATGCAAGTATAACTTTAACAACATGAAACAGACGAATCCCAATACAAACTTAAACGCTTTGCGAGCTCGCGAGAGTTTATCGTCTGCGGCTGCGTGGCACTTTGGCTTTTATTTTGGTTTTAACCAAGATTTGGTCGTGCCCAGCTAAAACAGCATTTTATGGGAGGCCAATCAAGCGCCTCCGGAAGAAGAACCTCGGTTGGCGCATCCTCCCGAGGTTTTTTTTTAGAGGAAAATAACAATGAATCAAGTTCAGACAGAGACAAGACAGGAGCCGGAAGCGCCGCAATTGAGCCCTTTGGCTAGTCCGAACCGACTAAAGGCGCTGTATCCGCTATCTCGGGAATTGCATGAGCAAGTCGCGGCTCACAGACGTCAGATTAAAGACATTGTCAGTGGCCAGGACAAGCGCTTACTGGTTATTGTCGGGCCTTGCTCTTTACACTGTGATGAGGCTGCCATTGAGTATGCCTCTCGACTGGCTGCTCTTGCGGAGCAATGCAGTGACAAGTTGCTGATTGTTATGCGGGCATATCTTGAAAAGCCACGTACTACGGTAGGCTGGAAAGGAATGCTTTATGATCCGATGATGGATGGTTCTGATGACTTATTGTTGGGGCTGGAGAAAAGCAGGCAACTTTTGAGGCAGATCGTGTCTCTGGGGCTTCCTATTGCAACAGAGGCTTTGAATCCCCTTGCTGTGCCTTACCTTGATGATCTTCTATCATGGGTTGCAATTGGAGCGCGTACTACGGAGTCGCAAACGCATCGTGAAATGGCGAGCGCCTTGCCCTGCCCGGTAGGCTTCAAAAATGGTACTGATGGCGGTCTGGATGTAGCGATTAATTCCCTGCTTTCTGCGTCGCATCCACACAGTTTCCTTTCAATGTGTCAGGACGGGCAGATTCACCATGTTCGTTCAAATGGCAATGCATACGGGCAATTGGTCCTGCGTGGCGGAAGGCATGGACCTAACTATGATTCGGTACATATGGCTCAAGCGAAAAAGCTGATGTCCAACGCCGGACTTATACCGAGTGTGGTTGTTGATTGTAGTCACGAGAACTCTGGCAAGGATCACAGGCTTCAGTCAAAAGTGGTTATGGATGTTATTGCCCAGAAAATAGCAGGATGCGATACCATTAAAGGTGTCATGCTGGAAAGCTATCTGGTTGAAGGGCGTCAGGACATCAGTGGAAGAATGGAATACGGGCAGTCAGTCACAGACGCTTGTATTGGCTGGGAAGAAACGAATACGCTCGTTAGAAAGTTGCACGCCGCGCTCTGATATCAGGCGCAGCGTGTCGTTTGGTCGTAATCAGTCTTGCTTCTCGCGTTCGATAGCGCGGTAAGCGATGTCTTTGCGATAAAACATGTCTTTCCAGTGAATATTTTCTGCTAGCTCGTAGGCTTTCTGGGCGGCTTCAGAGACCGTTTCTCCTAGCGCTGTTGCGCACAGTACGCGACCACCATTGGTGACTGTATCTCCGTCCTTCAGGCTTGTTCCTGCATGGAATACTTTGCCTTCGTGCGCTTTTGCCTGATCCAGGCCCTCTATACAAAGACCTTTTTCGTAATTGCCCGGGTAGCCTCCTGCAGCGAGTACAACGCCGACGGCTGGCCTGTCATTCCAGTTCGGGCTTTGCTGGCTAAGCTTGCCTTCGATGGCTGCAGCACAAAGAGGTGCAAGATCAGACTGAAGGCGCATCATGATTGGTTGGGTTTCAGGATCGCCAAAACGACAGTTAAATTCGATGACTTTTGGCTGGCCTTCGGCAGTAATCATAAGTCCGGCGTATAAAAATCCACGGTAACGATTGCCTTCGCTCGCCATGCCGCGGAGTGTCGGGTGAATCACCTGATCCATGACTCTTTGATGAATTTCCTGAGTGACAACCGGAGCCGGAGAATAAGCGCCCATGCCGCCAGTATTTGGACCTGTGTCGCCATCGCCAACGCGCTTGTGATCCTGGCTGGTCGCCATCGGGATGCAATCTTCGCCATCAGCAATCACGATAAAGCTTGCTTCTTCACCGCTTAGAAACTCTTCAATAACAACGCGACAGCCCGCTTCTCCGAAGGCGTTGCCTGAAAGCATGTCTCGTACCGCTTCTTCTGCTTCTGCGAGCGTCATGGCAACAATTACACCTTTGCCTGCCGCAAGACCATCAGCCTTCACGACGATTGGAGCCCCTACCTCTTGTAAGTAGGCAAGTGCCTGGTCGAGATCGGTAAAGTTTTGATAGGCCGCGGTTGGTATGCTGTGCCGAGCCAGGAAGTCTTTAGTAAACGCCTTGGAGCCTTCCAGTTGCGCTGCGCCTTTGCTGGGGCCAAAGCACGCGAGTCCCTGTTCCTCAAAGTAATCGACAATTCCATCGACAAGAGGAGCTTCCGGTCCGATGACCGTCAGGCTGACATCATTGCTTTTTGCAAAATCTGCGAGTTTTTCAAACTCCATGACGTCAATAGCAACGTTTTGAAGCTTGGCATCTGTTGCTGTTCCGGCGTTGCCTGGTGCAACGAATACGGTGTTGACGGCGCTGTCTTGTGCTATTTTCCACGCGAGGGCGTGTTCGCGGCCGCCGCTTCCTACAACTAAAACATTCATGAATTCAGGCCCTTGGCATGTTTTGAGGGGCGAAAGAATAACTGAGATAGGCGTTTAGTTCAAAAGAGCGTGTGAGCTGTTGCGCTCAGAAAACCTGGGCAATTTGCTCGAGCTTTTCGCGAGCCTTGCCCTCGATGCCTGCCGCTTTCAATGTACTCATGTCCATTAGAACAAAGGTGTGTTCTGCCTCAGCAATTTTCTTGTCACCGCTATCGGTAAATATGGTTTGTTGGACTTTACAGCTGGACGTTCCGATTTTCATTACCTTTGTTTGAACTTCCAGAATGTCGCCGAGTATACAGGGGCGTCGATAGTCGATTCTGCTGTTAACCAGAGTTAGCGCAAGTTCAAGTTTGGAGAAGAACTCGATGGCATTATAGTTTTCAAATAAACGCCAGCGAGCTTCTTCCATAAAGGTGTTGTAAGCGTTGATATTCATGTGGCCGTAATAGTCCAGATGGTATCCACGAACTGTAAAGCGAGCGTAATCTGACACGATAAACTACCTAGTGAGGTTCCAAGCCGATAAAACGAAATAGTATATACGAACTTGTATCAAAGGAAGTTTCCCGCGTCAGCAAATATGATTAGTGTCTAAAGTGTCTCATACCGGTGAAGATCATTGCCATCTCGTGCTCATCAGCGGCTTGAATTACCTCTTCATCCCGCATTGAGCCGCCCGGCTGAATCACGCAGGAAACGCCCACGTCGGCAGCGTTGTCGATGCCGTCCCTGAAAGGGAAGAAGGCATCTGAAGCCATGACAGACCCCGCTACTTTCAGACCAGCATGCTCTGCTTTGATTGCTGCAATGCGAGCAGAGTTTACCCGACTCATTTGGCCAGCGCCGACACCAATAGTCTGAAGGTTCTTGCCGTATACAATGGCATTCGATTTGACCATCTTCGCAACTTTCCAAGTGAAAAGTGCATCGCGCAACTCATCTTCAGTTGGCTGGCGACGGCTCACTACTTTGATTTCTGCCAGATTGATCATGCCCAGATCTCTTTCCTGAACGAGTATGCCGCCGTTGACGCGCTTATAGTCCATTGCCGGTTGAGCCTTGGAGAGCTCGCCACAAACGAGCAGGCGAACATTTTTCTTTGTGCTAACGGCGGTAACTGCTTCGTTGCTGGCTGACGGTGCAATAATGACCTCAACGAACTGACGGTCAACGATTGCCAGCGCGGTCTTCCCATCTAGTTCGCGATTAAAAGCGATAATGCCTCCAAATGCGGACTCAGGATCCGTTGCGTAGGCTTTCTCGTAGGCTTCGAGAATATCGGTAGCTTCAGCTACGCCACACGGGTTGGCGTGTTTTACAATAACGCAGGCTGGATCTTTAAATAGTCGGACCGTCTCCAGAGCTGCATCGGTATCCGCGATGTTATTGTAGGAAAGCTCTTTGCCTTGCAATTGTTTGGCGTTCGCAATGCATGCATCCTTGATCCCTTCCTCAACATAGAAGGCGCTGGCTTGATGTGGGTTTTCGCCGTAACGCATGTCTTGTGCTTTTTGGAAGTTGAGATTGATGGTGCGTGGCAGCTTTGTGCATCCGCCTTTAACACGTTCACCGAAATAGTTTGCAATAGCGCTGTCATAAGCAGCTGTGTGTTCATAGGCTTTGATCGCCAGGTCAAAGCGGGTGTCGAACAGCGTGCAGCCATCGTTTGCGCGAAGTTCCTGAATTAAAGGAGCGTAGTCGGAAGCGTTAACAACGATGTTCACGAAAGCGTGATTTTTCGCTGCGGCACGAACCATGGTTGGACCGCCGATATCGATGTTTTCGACGGCATCGTCCATTGTGCAATCTTCTTTGGCAACGGTTTGTGCAAAGGGATACAGATTCACAACGACCATGTCGATCGCGTCGATACCATGCTCAGCCATAACTTCGTCATCCTGGCCGCGGCGGCCCAAGATGCCTCCATGCACTTTGGGGTGAAGTGTTTTTACGCGGCCGTCCATCATTTCAGGGAATTTGGTGTAGCTGGAGACTTCTATGACCGGTAGACCTTCGTTTTGCAGCAGTTTAAAAGTGCCGCCAGTGGAGAGAATTTCTACTCCCAGGTCATTCAGTTCTTTTGCAAAATCAACGATGCCGGTTTTGTCGGATACACTGATAAGCGCGCGTTTAACGGATACGGGGCGAGGGTCGGTTGTCATACTCAATTCCAATATTGCTTCTTCTTAAAACGTAAAAGGGCGAGATAATCCCGCCCTTTTTTCTACTCGTAGGCCTACAGTAAGCCGTACTGTTTTAGCTTCTTGCGAAGCGTGCCTCTGTTCAGACCAAGAAGGACTGAGGCTTTGGTTTGATTGTTGCGAGTGTATTTCAGTACCTGCTCAAGCAATGGCGCTTCAACTTCCGTAAGCACTAGTTGGTAAACGTCTTTTACCGGTGCGCCGTCTAGTTGGGCAAAATAGTTGCTCAGCGCTTTCTCGACCTCGTCACGTAAGGTTGTGCCACCTTCTGTCGCTGGACCGATTTTCGTTTGTTGTGCTTGATAGTTGTCGGCTAGCATTTGAGAACTCATGCTGCTTCTTCTCCTTGGATAGTTGACTGCTCAAAATAGCTATTAATTGCTGTGAGCTGTTCGTTAGTTGATTCAATGGTGTTAAAAAATTTTCTAAATGCCTTTCCATCTGGTCTGGTTTGCAAGTACCAGGCGACATGCTTGCGCGCGATTCGAACGCCCATGACATCGCCATAAAAGGCATGTAACTCTGAAACGTGGCGCATCATAATTGCTTTTTGTCCTGCAGGGCTGCGAGGCGGAAGGTGTGTACCATTCGCCAGGAAATGCTCAATCTCCTCAAAGATCCAGGGCTTTCCTTGTGCCGCACGTCCGATTAGCAGTCCGTCTGCTCCGGTGTAATCCAAAACTTGTTTGGCTTTTTCCGGGGAAGTGATGTCTCCGTTTGCGAATACCGGAATGGACACACTTTGTTTTACCTTTCGAATTGTGTCGTATTCTGCGTCGCCTTTGTATGCACAAGCGCGCGTCCGGCCGTGAATAGCGAGAGCTTGGATGCCGGCATCTTCCGCCATTCTGGCGACTGTTTCGGCATTTTTGTTGCTTTGATCCCAACCGGTTCTGATCTTCAGTGTCACAGGAATATCTACAGCACCTACCACGGCATTGAGAATCTCCTTTACGAGAGCTTCGTCCTTCATCAGGGCGGAGCCGGCCGCTTTATTGCACACTTTTTTAGCGGGGCATCCCATGTTGATGTCGATAATCTGCGCGCCTTGATCGGCATTTAGCTTTGCAGCTAGCGCAAGCATCTCGGCATCACCGCCTGCGATCTGAACGGAGATGGGTGCTTTCTCGCCTTCATGATCCAGGCGATGTCTGGATTTTCGGGTTTTCCAAAAGCTTGGATCGGCAATGACCATCTCTGACACAGCGAGCCCCGCCCCGTACTGGCGGCATAATTGACGGAAAGGTCTATCCGTCACGCCAGCCATTGGTGCAAGCACTAAATTATTGCTGAGTGTATAAGGACCAATTTGAACCACGAATAACAAGCTCTGGGGGTGCCGAAAAAGGACGCAAATAATACTCCTCTCGAGCGGCCTGATAAAGGCACAAATAGGGCTTTTTTTTGGTTATATTTTGTTCGAGATGGTTGACAATTAAGCGGGGTAGCGTTCTACCCGCTTATTGTTTTTTCTGGTTCTTATTGGGGAAAAACCGGATTTTATAGTTCACTGCGCGCTTGCCGGGATCTTCTATTTCAAGGGATACATGGATCGGCTTGTCGCGTGGCATCAATGACATCTCAAGGGTTTTATCATTGAGATACTGCTCTGGAGCGATGATCTGCTGCGCGACAGTTTGCCCGTTGATATCCGAAAAGTAGAGCGCCAGACGTGGATAATCCTGATCAAAACTTGCTTCATTCGTCAGAACAACATCTATGATCAGGGAGTTTGGTGTAATAGGGTGGCTGCGAACGATGAGGTTGCTGCTTTTTATCGCATTGAGATCGGCCAGTTCAGGTAGTGAGCAACCAATGTGCTCACAGGCTATTTCGAAGCCTTTTTTAGCCATTGGATATTGCACAAGTTTTTCATAGTGAAACCAGGCTGCCTGTGCGATCAAGACTAAAAGAAGCGCGATGCAACCCAGAGTAATGATGATTTTTGAAAAGATGCCGCGGGCGCGAACTGTCTCGGTTTCTTCGTAATAGAAATCGATTGTCTCAGGCTTAGAGGGTTCTTTTCTCTGAGTTTTTGAGGGGGATGGAGCGAAAGAAGCTTTTTGCGCAGGTCGATCTTCGGCCAAGGCTTTTACTTCAGAAGGTTCGTCTTTTTCTTCAAGGATTTGATTTGCCCAGTCTTCATCTTCCTCTTCGCGCTCATCTTGATCTTCATCTTCTTCGTCATCGCTCGTGTCGCCCGAAAATGCATGTTTCTTTTTGGTGTCGATCGCTCTTAGTGAGTCACTGAGTTGTGACTCGTCAAACATGCTCTTCTTGGCTTCTTCGCGGTCTTCTTCGGAATCTTCAAAAATGAAGTCGTCTTCATCCGTATCCGCTTTTTCCGTTTCTGCCGGAGCGGCTTCCATTATTGATGAACTGGGAGTGTTCGAACTTGAGCTCGTTGACGCGTCGGTAGAGGTATCGTCTTCCAGATTTCCATTGATTAGATAGGCAAGTGCGTCAAAAACTTCCATGCACGCGCCGCAGCGAACCTTTCCGCCAGCTGCAGAAAGCTGGCTCGGGGTGACTTCAAAAGTGGCTTTGCAATGCGGGCAGCGAGTGTATTGCTCGGCGTTCATGCGCGAACTGATCCTTGTAAGTAGACAATAAAAAACTCTTTATTATCTGCAGTGTAGCGCGTTTTTTGGAGTCTGCGTAATCCCGCCGGAGCTTAATCGGAGTGCTTTTTTCCGCTCAGTCTGGACCAGTCTTCTCTAAATTCCGGAGCGCGCATGTCAAAGCATTGCATGTAGTGAGTGTTGAGATCGGCTGCTTGTTCTTTCAATATGCCGGATAACACTATTTTCGCCCCAGGTTTGCAGAATGACGCCAAATGATCCCGGAGTTCGTAGAGTGGTTGCGCGAGAATGTTTGCGATCATAATGTCTGCTTCTACATTCGGGATATCTTCGGGGAGATAGCACTCAATGGCATCTTCAGCCAGTTGATTGCGTTTTGCGTTGTCGCGTGTTGCTATCAAAGCCTGAGGGTCTATATCAATTGCAATGACCCGTTTTGCGCCAAGCAGAAGTGCGGCAATGCCAAGAATTCCTGATCCACAACCGAAATCGATCACTGTTTTGTCTGTCAGGTCTTGATGGTCGAGCCATTCCAGACAAAGGTAGGTTGTAGGGTGTGTGCCTGTTCCAAATGCGAGGCCCGGATCCAGCAATAAATTCACAGCCTCCGGCTCAGGTGGTTCGCACCAGCTTGGGCAGATCCATAAGCGTTCGCCGCAAGAGATGGGCTTGAAGTTCTCTATCCATTTGCGGGTCCAGTCTTCATTTTCGAGGATGTCTACCTGCAATATCGGAAAAGGGGTTTCTGGCGCGTTAAATTCGAAAACCTCTCTCGCGATCTTCTGCGCTTGAGTCATGTCGGTGTCTTGCTCGAACAGCGCTGTTAGCGTTGTCCTGTCCCAAACAGGCATGGTGCCTAGCTCGGGCTCGAGAATCGGTTGGTCGGCGCCATCTTGCATGGTGATCGCAACGGCCCCAGCTGCAAGCAGCCCTTCTTCCAGAGCCTCAATTTGCTCTGGGTTAATTTCTGCTTTTACTTCTAACCAGTTCATAACAAGCTCTTTCGCTTAGGCTTTCAGAATCTTTTCAAGATGATGGATATTGAAATCGACGTTTACAAACCCGGGGTCATTGGCGAGAACCGCATGCAGCGGTGCATTGGTTTTGATGCCGTCAATAACGAGTTCGTTCAAGGCGTTTCTAACCCGGTTCAATGCACTTTTGCGATCTTCGCTGTGGCAGATGATCTTTGCGATCAGCGAATCATAATAAGGAGGGATTGAGTAGCCGCTGTACAGGTGTGAATCAACGCGAACGCCCATTCCTCCCGGTGCATGGAACATGTTGACTTTGCCAGGGCACGGAATGAATGTTTCAGGATCTTCTGCATTTATTCTGCATTCAAATGCGTGACCTCTGAATGTAATGTCGCTCTGTTTGAACGCGAGCTTTTTGCCCCCGGCAATTTTCATTTGTTCTTTCACAAGGTTTATCCCCGTGATCATTTCGGTAACGGGGTGCTCAACCTGAATGCGGGTATTCATCTCTATGAAATAGTATTCACCGTCCTGATACAGAAATTCGAATGTTCCTGCGCCACGATAGTTGATGTCCTTGCAAGCCTTTACACAGGCATCAAACACTTTTTGCCGTGCGGTTTCGTCGATGTTTGGTGCGGGAGCTTCTTCAATGACTTTTTGGTGTCTTCGCTGCAGAGAGCAGTCCCGGTCTCCAAGGTGAATCGCATTCCCCTGACCGTCTGCCAGAACCTGAACTTCAACATGCCTTGGTCTGTCTAAAAACTTTTCTAGGTAAACCGTGTCGTCACCAAAGGCGTTCTTTGCTTCCTGCTTGGTCAAGTCGATGGCTGATAACAGTGCGCTCTCTGAGTGCACAACACGCATTCCTCGCCCACCCCCGCCAGAGGCGGCTTTTATCATAACCGGATAACCGATTTTTTGGGCGATGGCTTTTGTCCGGTCCGGGTTATTTGTCAGCGGACCATTAGAGCCGGGCACTGTAGGGACGCCTGCTTCGTTCATGGCTTGGATCGCTGAGACCTTATTGCCCATGAGGCGAATCACCTCAGGGCTGGGTCCTATAAAGGTGAAACCGCTGCGCTCTACTTGTTCTGCAAAGTCGGCATTTTCAGCCAGAAAACCATAGCCGGGATGAATGGCATCCGCATTCGTCACTTCCGCCGCACTTATGATGGCTGGTATGTTGAGATAGCTTTCGGATGGCTGGTTACCGCCAATACAGACGGATTCGTCTGCGAGTCGTACATGCATCAGGTCGCGATCAATCTTTGAGTGAACAGCAACGCTCGGAATTCCCATTTCCTTGCAGGCTCGAAGAATTCGAAGCGCTATTTCTCCGCGGTTCGCGATAAGTACTTTTTTAAGCATGGTTGCGATATGCCTGTTATGAGATGCTGAACAAAGGTTGGTCGAATTCAACGGGCGCGCCATTTTCAACCAGAATTTCGGAGATAGTGCCGCTTCGATCAGCTTCAATTTGATTCATCATTTTCATCGCTTCGACGATGCAGAGTACGTCGCCAACCTGAACCTCCTGTCCTACCTGAACAAAGGGTTGGGCTTCTGGTGAGGGAGAACGATAGAATGTTCCGACCATGGGAGAATTAATCGTCGGAAGGGTGTTCTTTGCCTCCATTTCTGCTTCCACAGGTGCCGTTTGAGCGGGCGCGCTAGCCGGAAAAGGTGCCTGCATTGCTGCAGGAGCAGGCGTCGCTGCGAACTGACTCGAGCGGCGGGAAATCTTGATAGACTCTTCCCCTTCGGTTATCTCCAGTACTTCAACATCTGACTCTTCAATGAGTTCAATGAGTTTTTTTATCTTGCGAATATCCATAGCTGTGTCTCTTAAGCAGAGTGCGATTGCGCAGATCGAAGGGCTGATTGTAATGCAGCATCATACCCATAGGATCCCAGGCCGCAGATGACGGCAACCGCTTTGTCAGAAAAATACGATTTATGCCGAAACTCTTCACGCGCATGCACATTTGAGATGTGGACCTCGTAGAAAGGTAGGTCCGTTGCTAACAGCGCATCCCTGAGCGCAACACTTGTATGTGTAAAAGCTCCCGGATTGATGATGATTGCGCAAACATCGCTCTCGCGAGCGCCATGAGCGTATTCAATCAGCTCATGTTCGGCGTTACTTTGAAAATGTTTAATTGAAAAGGTTGTGCCTTTGAGTTGGGATTCTAGTCGTTCGACGATATCCAGCAGGGTTTCGCTTCCATAAATATGTGGTTCTCGTTTACCTAGTAAATTTAGGTTAGGGCCATTCAGAACAAGTATGGATGTCATTGCGTACTCTTTTGGCGATATTTTTTAATTGTCGCCAAGTTTAGTGCTCGTCAGGCGCATGCGCAATCTTTATAGCAAGATAGCTGCATGTTTGGTTATTTTAGGTACGAAATTCCCGCATTTAGACTGAGGTAAGCTTGTTGCGCTT
>DAITOW010000058.1:0-11913 GCA_036833965.1 Oleiphilaceae bacterium | reverse complement strand
GTGCTAAATCAAGCAAATAAACAGAGCATTTTTCAGGAACTACGAGGGATGACAGCGGGTCTGGAGGCAAAATCAGCTGGATGGAGTGCACAAAAAACACCCTGATAGCGTGCTAATTCAGTAGCATAAAAGCGTAAGCTAGAAATTACTTTAAGTTTAAGAACATTTTGTTGCTGCGGTTACAGCCAAGAGAGCAAAGAGATCTATCAGAAGAAAAGAAAAGAAAAAAGAGCTTGCCTATAAGCCGGGTTCTGTCGAGGACAATCATTCATCTAGGCCTGATGTCACCATCAGGCTCAAGCAACCTACCCAAATCCAGCGCGAGCCACGCCATAGGATTTCTATTTGGTCTTGCTCCGAGTGGGGTTTTCCATCGCCACGAACTGTTACCAGTCGCGCGGTGCGCTCTTACCGCACCATTTCACCCTTACCGGCCATCAAAGATGGCTTAGGCGGTATACTTTCTGCTGCACTTTCCGTAGGCTCACGCCCCCCAGGCGTTACCTGGCACTCTGCTCTATGGAGCCCGGACTTTCCTCCTCATAACGAGGCGATTGCCCAGCAAGCTCAAGAGAAGTGTACCCTGCCAGAAACGGATAGCAAGCGTTTTAATACACTAAAACAAAGGTTTATCTTCATCCCGAATGGCAGTAAGTCGATTTGCATTTTCGGAACCCAGATCAAAAACAAAACCCGAGCCTGGAGTTCGATCATAATCAGCAATATCTGTATTAACGGATGCTCGCGAATCAAACGACCTGTCAAAAAAACGAGAGACAGGCAACAGCTCCCCCTGCTCATCAACCTCAATCGTGACATCTACCCGACGCTCCTCCTCTTCATCCTGCCCGTCTGATGCGGACTCAGCGCCCTCTAAAGCTTCAGCATCAGAATCCTCTTCCAGAGAAGACACGTCTGACTCGGGTAGTTTCTCAACATAACCCACCTCAAAACCGGAACCTGAAGTCTGCCGACGCTCGTCAGCCCAAACCTCAATCTGGGTAAGAAAGGAGGCATCCAGCGACTCATCTGAAACAGAAACATCTCTCCGAACACTAGATTTCTGGTAAGGAAGAGCATCGAATCCCTCTACAACCAGACCCGCAGCAGGAGCACCAGCAATGTTCAACAAGCTCTCAGCAGAACCAGAGGCAACAGCAGACACAGAGTCCATTGCTCCTTCGGACAATATTTCAAATGCAGCCAGATATTGGCTGGGCAGGAAAGCAAACAGAATATGCGCCATTAGGCGATAACAACTCGTTTTGCTTCGGCATAACCATTCCATCGATTCACCAAGCACTATTTATTATTTGGCTATATTTTGTGCCATTTAACACTAATTAACAAGTTACTCCGTCACATCAAGCAGCAACTGATACAGCCTCTTCTTGTTAAGCGAGTAAAGCTCTGCAACGACACCTGCCGCTTTTTTAGGCGGCAATTCTTTGGCCAAAAGCTTTAGAAGACGAACGGGCTCCTCTCCAATTTCGTCATCATTTTGCGCAGCAAAACCCTCAACGATCAAAACAAACTCACCTTTTCTCTGATTATCATCGGACTCGACCTGCCGCAAAACCGATTCCGCTGTTCCGGTTAAAAAGGTCTCAAATGTCTTGGTCAGCTCACGCGCAAGGGTCAGCTTCCGCTGCGGAAACAATTCAGCCAAGACCGAAAGCGTATCCAGGATGCGATGTGTCGACTCATAGAATACACACGTCCTGGGGTCTTTTTCCAACTTGAGCAACGCATCCTTCTTTGCTTTCGCCTTGGCCGGCAGAAATCCTTCAAACGCAAAGCGGTCACATGCCAGGCCGGAAGCACTTAAGGCAGCAATCAAGGCGCAAGGCCCAGGCAAAGGCACTACTTTAATCCCCCTCTCCCGAGCCAGTGCGACAAGCACATAACCCGGATCAGAGATCAATGGCGTGCCGGCATCGGAAACAAGTGCAATCGAACGCCCGCCTTCGATAATCCCCAGCAGATAATCCGCTTTGCTGCGCTCGTTATGGTCATGCAGGGAGTGCATATCCTTGGAGATACCCAGGTGGGACAACAATTTTTTAGTATGCCGAGTGTCTTCGGCAGCAACCAAATCGACAGAGGCAAGTGTCTCTACCGCACGCTGCGATATATCACCCAAATTCCCTATCGGCGTTGCCACAATGTATAGTGCGCTGTCCAAACTTCTTATCCTCGAATTATATTTCAGCTATGATAACAGCTTCGTATGACGCCACTAAATAATTGCATGAACGCCACCTTGATCCGATTTACTCTGCCCATACTGTTTTGCTCACTCTTCGTCGGCTGTAGCACTCCTTCCAAACAGCCGAGGATCGAGACAAAAGACCTCGCATCAGCGATGCAAAGCCCTGAAGAGCAGATGCTGGCTCAAGCGCACAACGAGACTGACCAAAAAAGAAAGAGCAGTCTCTTTCTGGAGTCTGCACAACTTTTTCTCCAGCGAGGCCTAGTAGCACAAGCAGACTACGCTTTGGACTTTGTAGACGCATCAACCCTTTCGCCTCAGGCACTGACTGACTTCCAACTCATTTCAATTGAAGTCGGTCTCAAAACAGGCAACATGGAAGAAGTAAAAGGGCAACTACGTGAAATATCGTTAGCGAATGCACTGCAGACAACCTTAAGCCGGCAGGAATATATCGTGCGCCTTGTGGCTGACTCATACAGTCGCGTTGACCAACCCCTCGATGCAGCAATTCTTCTTGCAGACTATGAAGGCGTTTTCGGCTTGAATCAGAGCGCACAGCTAAATGAGGAAATCTGGCTACTATTTCAGCGTACCAAAACCGGAGACCTCGTTTCCTACACATACCTCGGAGACAACCCTAACACCGTTGCGTGGCTTGATCTGGCACGGCAAGTCAAGCTAAACCAAAACAGCATTGACGACCAGTTCTCCGCTCTTAATCGCTGGCTGGCCGACAATCCCAGCCACCCGATCTCCCAAGCGCTTCCACTAGAACTGGACTTATTGTCTCGCTTGCCCGAGACCGCCCCCAACCGGATAGTGCTCGCACTCCCCCTATCCGGCCAACTCGCAAACATCGGGACCGCGATCACTGACGGCTTTCTAGCAGCCCATTTTCAATACAAAGCACCAGAATCAACACTAACAATTGAGACATTTGACACAGCTAGCCGCGACCTAAAGGAACTATACGACCGCTATGAGCAAGACCTTTCTGATAAGACGCTAATCGTAGGCCCCATAACCAAAGACGAAATAGAAGAACTTTCCGGTCTCGGCTCACTGTCAGTTAACACCTTAGCCCTTAACAACCCGGCCAATGCGGCTCACCAACAACGCCTGTTCTTGTTCGGACTGGATCCAGAGCAAGAAATGGCACAAGTCAGCGCAAGGATGCTAAATCAGGGCATGCGACGAGCAGCCCTGATTGCTCCAGACAATCAGCGAGCCATGAGACTGAGCTTAAGATTTGAAGAGGAATTCGCAGCGTCGGGTGGATACGTCGTTTCTAAAGCCTATTACGGCCAAGAAAAGAGTCTCGCCCAGACTGTCGCTCAGATGCTGTCGACATCCGAAAGCAAACGCAGAGGGAGACGTCTCATGCAAATCACCGGCCTTCCACTGGAAACACAACCGGAAAGACGTAATGATTTAGACGCCATCGTCATGCTTGCGTCACATGAGGAAGCTAAACAAATCAAGCCACTACTCGCATTTAATTTCGCGCAAGATCTGCCTGTTTACGCGAGTTCCAGCATTCACATCCCCGGCCAAGCAGACACCAACAACGATTTGAATGACGTGCAGTTTCCCGACATTCCATGGGTATTCAATCAATCGAACACATTGCGAACTCAAATCGAGAAAGCGCGACCAACCCTTAGCGATCGGTACACGCGGTTTTACGCACTTGGAGCCGACGCCTATTTACTAGCTCCACGCCTCTCACTTTTGAGAGAAATACCGAACAGTTTTGCACAAGGGCTAACAGGAAAACTGCATATCAACCCGGAGGGCGTCATCGAACGTGAGCTTCAGTGGGCTCGGTATCGTATGGGCAAGGCCGTGACTATCAACTGATTTAGGAGTGAACAAGATGCGCTCAAAAGGATTTGAGTTCGAGAATACAGCGAGGGAGTACCTCACTTCAAAAGGGCTTAAGTTTTTGCATCAGAACTATTCGTGCAAGCTTGGGGAGATAGACTTGATTATGCGCGATGGCAACACCATCGTATTTGTGGAAGTCCGATATAGAAATACGAAAAAATTCGGTTCTGCCCTTGAAAGCATTAATACGCACAAATGTAACAAGCTTATAAAAACAGCCAAGCACTTTTTGCAAACAAAGCATTACAATAACCTCTGCTGCCGCTTTGACGCGGTCGCATTCGATAGAACAGACACCGGCACAGAAATCTCCTGGGTTGTGTCAGCTTTTGGGGAGCCAAGTTAAACATGAGCCAACTTTCTCCGGTGACCAACTACCTTTGCAACGCAATTGATAGCACTGCCGAAAATATTCAGAGTATAGCCATAGAGCTCGAAGCTGCGGCAGAGGCGGTCGTAAGCAGTTTACTTGAAGACAAGAAAGTTCTGGTTTGCGGTAGCGGATTTGCAGCCCCAATCGCGCAGATTTTAACAACCGGACTCATGGACCAACATGAGTTCGAACGCCCAGGACTACCAGCAATCAATCTCTCTAGCGATGCTGTAACGCTTTCTTCGCTAGCGAAAAATCAGGAAAATAAGCTAGTGTTTGCCAAGCAAATCCGCGCCATAGGCGCTGAAGGTGACTGCCTGGTAGCCTTCGCACTGGACAACAACGCTGAAGACATACAACGCGCCATCGAAACAGCCAAGGACAAAGGCATGAGAGTGATCCTCTTTAACGGAGGAGAACAACTCGCAGCAAAAGGTATTAAGAACCAGACGAAAGAGGTTTGTTTTAATGCTGAAAACTTATCAAGAAGCCTCGAGCTAACCTTGCTAAGCGTAAACACACTTATTCGCTGCGTGGAGTCACGACTTTTTGGAGTACCGCTTTAAAAATTTATTTGACGATTTTTAGCGACGGTTTGTGGGGAACCGGAGTTTCATCAGCACCCAACGGAGCTTCGTCAAACGGTGGCGGCTCAGGCGCTCCAGGCTCCGCTCCAAAGACCATGCCTTGACCATTCTCTTTTGCATAAATGGCCATAACAGCAATAATCGGAACGTAAACCTGCATCGGCACCCCACCGAATCTCGCTTGAAACTCCAAAGCCCGATCTTCGATGGCTAAACCATTCACGGCACCAGGACTTATGTTGAGGATGATCTGACCATTGGTAACATAATCTTCAGGGACGTGAACGCCCTGCACACCAGCATCCACCACCAAATAAGGGGTAAGCCCGTTATCAATTATCCACTGGTTTAACGCTCTAACCAGGTATGGCCTGCTTGGGGTCACACCATCCTCCTTTGATCAGCGCCTAATGGCGCATTTCAGCTTCAACTTCTGACAAGCTTTCTTTGAAAGACTCTCGAGAAAACATGCTATCCATATAACGCAAGATTGGCTTGGCTGCAGCCTCATTCAACTCGATACCCAGAACAGGCAGACGCCACAATATAGCAGCAACACAGCAATCTACAATTGTAAATTCATCGCTCATGAAGAACGGCTTTTCAGCAAAAATGGGCGCAGTAGCGAGCAGACTTTCTTTGAATTCCTTGCGCAAAGCTTCCGCCTGCTTGGCTTCTGGATCAGCAATAATTTTGTCTACTAGCGAACACCAGTCCTTTGCAATTCGGTACATCATTAGACGGCTTTGCGCGCGGGCTACCGGGTATACCGGCAACAATGGCGGATGGGGGAACCGCTCATCCAAATACTCCATCATAATGTCCGCTTCATACAGGACAAGCTCTCGATCTACAAGCGTTGGCAGATCGTTATAAGGGTTGTGATCAGCAAGCTCCTCAGGTTTATCATCTGGATCCACATCGATAATATCGACCGCCACACCTTTTTCTGCGAGTACAATTCGTACTCTGTGGCTGTAATGACTATTACCATCTGAAAAAAACGTCATTGACGACCGCTTGGTCACAACTCCCATTGGGTTTCCTCTTGCTACTGATGGGCGATTTACGCCCGAATTTGAAATTGGCGGAATTATACACGATTACATCGAACCGGTATAACCCTGTAACCATACCTAACAAAAAAGGCCGTTGCCTAAAGACAACAGCCCTGTTTCTAACTTGCAGCGCTCTAGTGAATATCTCGCCAATATTCTTTGTTGAGGTAATAAACAAAGATAAACAAGAAAGCCAAGAATACGAGAACATAAAGACCTAACTTCTCACTTTGAATACGTGACGGCTCGCCAACGTACTCGAGGAAATTCACCAGATCATAAATCGCTTCGTCGTACTCATCCGGGGTCATAGAGCCTTCTACAGCATATGTTTCACAGCCGCTGCTCTTAACGATATTACCAGAAAGAGGATCAACCTCAGGCTCTACACCAAGCTCTGGAGCTTCAGCACATAAACCCTGCAATCCCGCCAGCACGTGCGGCATGCCCACATCCTTGAACACAACGTTGTTTACGCCATAAGGACGCTTCGGATCTGCATAGAAACCTCGGAGGTAGCTGTACAGCCAATCAGCACCACGCAAGCGAGCAACAAGTGTTAGATCTGGCGGAGGATTACCGAACCAGACCTTCGCCTGATCACTCGGCATTGAGATCGTCATCAGCTGACCGATCTTGGCATCACCATCCATGAGGTTTTCCTCAAAGATTTCGTTTGGAATACCCAAATCATTCGCGGCGCGCTCGTAACGGGAATAACCCAAAGCGTGACAACCAAAACAATAGTTAGTGAATAAAGCAAGGCCACGCTGCATTGACTCCTGATCTCGGATATCTGTCTTGATATGATCAAGAGGAACCGCTGCACCACCAGCCGCAAACGCTCCACTCACGCTAAATGCGAAAACTAATGCTGTAATTATTCTCATCATTTCATTGTCACCCTTTCTGGAACCGGCTTAGTTTTCTCAATGCTTGTGTACCAAGGCATTAGCAGGAAGTAGGCGAAGTAAACAACAGTCAACACCTGCGCTAGAAGCGTCCTTCCGGGCGTTGCAATAACAACACCAAGATAACCGAGGATACAGAATGCGATTACAAACAATAGAAGCGCAATTTTACTCAAATTACCCTTATATCGCATGGAGCGCACAGGGCTTCTGTCCAACCAAGGCAAAACAAACAGGATGGCAATCGCTGCACCCATTGCAACCACTCCCAAGAAGGCATCAGGCACCGCTCTTAGAATTGCGTAAAACGGCGTAAAGTACCATACAGGAGCAATATGATCCGGCGTCTTCAACGGATTCGCAGGTTCAAAGTTCGGCTTCTCAAGGAAATAACCACCCATTTCAGGGAAGAAGAAGACCACTGCACAGAAAACGAACAGGAACACAACGATGCCGACCAAGTCATGAACTGAGTAGAAAGGGTGGAACGGAATACCATCTTTCGGCACGCCATTTTCATCCTTGTTCTTCTTGATATCGATACCATCAGGGTTGTTCGAACCAACTTCGTGCAACGCAAGCACGTGCAATACTACAAGCGCAAGAATAACAATCGGCAACGCAACAACGTGAAGAGCAAAGAAGCGATTCAGTGTGATACCAGAGATCAAGTAATCACCGCGAATCCAAAGAGCCAAATCCTCACCGATATAAGGAATAGCGCCAAACAGATTTACGATTACCTGAGCGCCCCAGTAAGACATTTGCCCCCAAGGCAACAAATAGCCCATGAAAGCTTCAGCCATAAGAGCAAGATAGATCGTCATACCGAAGATCCACACTAGCTCACGCGGCTTTTGGTAAGAACCATATAAAAGCCCACGGAACATATGCAAATAAACCACAACGAAAAACGCAGAGGCTCCCGTAGAATGGAGATATCGCAACAACCAGCCATATTCCACATCACGCATGATGTATTCAACGGAAGCGAAAGCGCCCTCCGCAGACGGGTTGTAACTCATGGTCAACCAAATACCAGTCAATAACTGATTAGCCAAAACCACGAAAGAAAGGACGCCGAAAAAGTAAAAGAAATTAAAGTTCTTAGGCGCATAGTACTTGCTCATATGCTTTTCAAAAGCATTGACTACCGGGAGTCGAGCATCAATCCAAGAAATAAGCTTTTGCATTATGCAACCTCCTCATCAACACCGACCATGATGGTCTCATCATCTAGGTATTTATACGGCGGAACTACGAGATTGGTTGGAGCAGGAACTCCCTGGAATACGCGCCCTGCCAAATCAAAACGAGATCCATGACATGGACAGAAGAAACCACCAAGCCAGTTCTCATCAAACTCTTGTGGCTCCACTTCAGGAACAAACTGAGGCGAACAGCCCAGGTGCGTGCAAATACCAACGATCACTGCAAATTCGGGTTTGGTTGATCGATATACGCCTTTCACATACTCAGGTTGCTGAGGAACTTCAGACATCGGATCACGAAGCCTGTCATTTAGCTTCTCCAAGTTGTCGAGCATTTCCTGAGTGCGTCGAATCACCCACACCGGTTTGCCTCGCCACTCAACGGTCATTCGCTGACCTGGCTCCAACTTGCCGATCGTCGCTCTAACAGGCGCACCCGCCGCTTTCGCCTTTGCGCTCGGGTTCCACGATGCTACAAAAGGAACCGCAGCCCCAATTGCACCAACACCCCCAACCACAGAGGTCGCACCTATTAAAAATCTGCGGCGGCTCGCATTAACGTCGCCATCACTCATACAGGCTTCCCCCAAAATTGATAATCTAAAAATCTCAAATGCTTTTGTTATTCGTGGCCGGAGGCAAAAAAGATAGCCCCACACCTTTAATTGAGCAATTTGTTCCTTGCACAGCGTAAAACTGGGCTAGGTTCTAAAAGCCACAAATAGTAATGAAATTAACATACTGCATCAACAACTTTCCTTAGTTAATCTCAGCACAAAAGCCATAGCTTAGACGAAAAAAAACGCCTGACAGAACACTGCCAGGCGTTTTTAGCAAAACGAAACAGATTAACGCTTCGAGAACTGAGGACGCTTACGTGCTTTGCGAAGACCAACTTTCTTACGCTCCACTGCACGAGCATCACGAGTAACCCAACCTGCTTGACGAAGCGGGCTACGCAATGATTCATCATACTCGATCAACGCACGAGCAATACCATGACGGATCGCACCAGCCTGACCAGTTGTACCGCCACCGCGGACAGTCACTTTAACATCTAGCTTGTCAGCCATTTCGACCAACTCAAGTGGTTGACGAACAACCATTTGCGCAGTCTTACGACCAAAAAACTCATCAAGAGGACGACCGTTTACTTCGATCTGACCTGAACCTGACTTTAAGAACACTCGAGCCGCCGAAGTTTTACGACGACCAGTACCATAATTATATGTAGTTGACATAATCGCCTTCCGTTAAATCTCTAATTCTTTTGGCTGCTGAGCTGTGTGCGGATGCTCGTTACCCGCATACACTTTCAACTTCTTGAACATCGCTCGGCCTAGAGGACCGCGTGGCAGCATACCTTTAACCGCGCCCTGGATGACTCGCTCTGGCGCCTTTTCGATCAACTTGTCAAAAGAAATCGATTTCAAGCTACCGATGTAACCAGTGTGGTGGTGATACATTTTATCTGAAGCTTTATTACCAGTGACTGCAACCTTCTCAGCGTTCACGACAACAATGTAGTCGCCGGTATCTACGTGAGGAGTGTATTCAGTCTTATGCTTGCCCCGCAAACGGCGCGCGATTTCGGTCGACAAACGACCTAATGTTTTGCCTGTAGCATCAACTACATACCAGTCGCGCTTAACGGCTTCTGGCTTTGCACTTAACGTTTTCATTTAATCCGCCTTTAAAACTCTTCCGAGTAACTCAACCTGACACACCATAGCATCAGGATTCTATTCATTCTGCCTTCTAATTTGAGACGGGGCTGACTCATATACAATTGTCGGGCAATTTGAGGGCGCGAAGTATAATATATTTTTCTGATCAAATACTAGCCCCATTTACAAGAGATTTTTAATCCCTTAAAGAATCGCCCTGAAAAAACAGTTTTTCACAATTCTTCTGGAGAAATTCAGCTGCAAATTCCATATCCAAACCCCTAAGATTGCAAAGTTCACGCAAAACAAAAATCAGGTCCAAAGGCGAACCGCATCGCGATTTCGAACTTGGCAAGTACATATCCGGAGAGTCGGTCTCAAGCAAAATGCTGTCTAGAGGCACGGTTTGAAAAGCATCTCTTGTTTTGCGACTTCTGAATAATAGAGACCCCGCACCCAACTTAAAGCCCAGCTCAACAAATTTCATCGCTTGTTCTTTGCTACCGGAGTATGCATGCACCACCCCATGAACACCAGACAACTCATTTAGAATTTCAAGAACCCTGTGATGTCGACCAACCGAGTGAATAATCACCGGCAACCCACTAGCCTTGGCGACTTCAAGCTGCATACGAAAGAATTCTTCCTGACGCGTCTCTTGGGGATAACGGCGATCCAAACCAATTTCTCCAACCGCCAGACACTTCAAATGCCGGTGTTTGAGCATTTCTTCCAGGAAAGCAATATCCTCTGACTCATGCACATCAATAAATGCCGGATGTAAGCCCTGCGCAAAGTATATCTCCGAATACCGATCAGCAAGAGCTGCAATCGGCGCCCAGCTATTGCGAGTAGTTGCGGGTACTATAAACCGGGAGACACCGCGCGCATGTGAGGAAGCCAAAACAAAAGGAAGGTAGGAGCGAAGCGGCTCGAGATCCAAGTGACAATGAGTATCGCAAAGCCCCCGAGCCATAAACGACGCTAGTGCTCCCGCGTTTTTCTGAAATTCACATCCGGATGACGCTCAGTCGACAACTGCAAATTCACCATTGTTGGCGCAATGTAGGTAAGATTATCTCCACCATCAAGCGCAAGATTATCGTGACACTTCTTCTTGAAAGCCTCAAATGCAACATTATTTGCACTATCGACCCAACGCGCCGTCGCAACAGATATTGGCTCGTACATCGCATCCACCTTGTATTCCGACTTCAGGCGATGAACAACAACATCAAACTGCAGCACGCCCACCGCTCCAACAATCAAGTCGTTATTAGCCAAAGGGCGAAAGACCTGTACCGCACCTTCTTCTGACAACTGGATAAGGCCCTTATTGAGCTGCTTGGCTTTGAGTGGGTCTTTTAAACGAATTCTGCGAAACAACTCTGGCGCGAAGTTAGGTATCCCTGTGAAACGCAGAGACTCGCCTTCGGTAAAGGTATCACCAATCTGAATGGTTCCATGATTGTGCAAACCGATAATATCACCGGCAAAAGCCGCCTCAGCATTCTCACGATCTCCTGCCATAAACGTGACTGCGTCAGAAATACGAACATCCTTCCCTATTCGCACATGCCGCAACTTCATTCCTTTGATGTACTGACCGGAACATATACGCATAAAAGCGATACGATCACGATGCTGAGGATCCATGTTCGCCTGAATCTTGAAAACAAAACCGCTGAATTTTTCTTCGAGCGGCTCAACGACTCGCTGATCCGTCTCTCGAGCCTGCGGAGTTGGAGCCCACTCAGTCAATCCGTCCAGCATGTGGTCAACGCCAAAGTTACCCAAAGCAGTACCAAAGTAAACCGGCGTCAATTCACCCGCGAGAAACAAGTCCAGATCAAACTCATGTGAAGCACCTTTGACAAGGTCAATGGCATCTCTTAACTCTTGAGCGTAAACACCAATTTTTTCATCCAACTCAGGATTGTCCAACCCTTCAATAACTTCAGAATCCTGTATGCGATGACCCTGCCCTGTTTTGTAGAGAATGGT
>DAITOW010000057.1:0-12014 GCA_036833965.1 Oleiphilaceae bacterium | reverse complement strand
ATCTGTAACAGCCCATTTTTTAGATCAGCGTCAACAACCCTCACGTGATCCGCTAATTCAAACGTACGCTCAAAGTTGCGTGCAGCGATGCCTTGATGCAGGAATTTACGATCACCTTGATCTGGGTTTTGTTTACCCTGAATGGTTAGTTTGTTGTGCTCGCTTGTAATCTCTATATCCGTCTCTGAGAAGCCGGCAACAGCGAGGGTGATTTGATATTTGTCTTTCTCAATCACTTCGATGTTATACGGAGGGTAGCCCGTGTTCTTGGTTTCGCCTCGAGTGGCGTTCTCGAGCATGTTGAGTACGTTGTCGTAGCCAATGGCAGTGCGGTAAAGTGGAGAAAAATCGAGTGTTCTCATAGTGTTATCCTCATAGAGCAATAATTAGTTCAATAGCCCGATGGCGCTATCTAAAATGGAGGGTGATCCTGATCCGGCATCACCCTCTACAAACTAATATTGTTGCCCTTAAAGTAATTTCAAGGGCGGAGGGAGATAAATTATTGCTCGATAATTGCGCTCGTATCCTCACCGTCGAATGCTGCGAGTAGCGCAGGCAGCAGGTTGTCCACCTCAAGTGCCATGATTGCAAAGCCGGCGTCGAACTTTTCGGCAGCGCCTTCTGCAGACGTGTCGTCCATGCGATCTTGCATGACGTCGAGGAACTTGACCCGCTTGACGCTAAGGTCGTCACCTAGCACGAAGCTGAGCTTGTCTTCCCAGGTGATGGCCTGTTTCTTTACCTGAAAGCCAAGCGCCTTGTTTTGTTCGATGTGATCTTTTCCCAGAGCCATGCCTTTATATTTGACGGTTGCTTTGTCTTCACCCGCCGAAACAAGTTCCGATTCCTCGTTCAAGACAAATCCGCTTGGGGGATGCGCTTCTTCGGCAAGCCAGCTCGTCATTATGGCGCTTGGGGAACTATTTACTGCAGGGACGCGAACAGGAAGGGATCCGACAGAGTTGCGTAAGAAGCTTGTAAATTCGTCGGCAAGATTTGGTGAAGAGGTGTTGAGTACCATGTAAGCGCCTTGCTTGCAGATATAAGCATAGTGTCTGACAGTTTTTGTAAATGCGCGAGGAAGAAGGTCTTGTATGACGAGTTCTTTCATCTCCGCCTTTTCTTTTCGGCTTACCTTTCTGTGCTGCTCTGCTTCGATTTCGCTAGCCTTGATATTTACCTGTTCATTGACAACCGAGCCGGGGAGGATACGTTCCTGCTTTTTTAAGCAGATCATCCAAAACCGATCACAGACATGCACGAGAGGTGCTCCTTCCATGTCGATGGGGCTGTCCCAGCCGAGACTCTGTGGCTCTTGTCCATTGCACGGTTTAAAGCGGTTTTGATCCAGTGCGTTTTCAAGCGACTCAAGATCAAAGTCGACGGGTTTGGTAAATCGATAGAAGAATAAATTTTTGAACCACATAATCTGCTACTAAAAAGGTTTAAAAGTTTGAAAAATGGAGTTGGAACAACTCCTGCGTGCTTTGTGATTAAGTTGAAGCGCATGCTTTTAACAACTTATACTTGTCGGCCATTATGCGGTTTCAATAGCAAAATAGCCAAAGCTAAAAGCTCTAATCGTAATTAAATTGTTTTTACAAATGACTGATAAATAACCAAATGTTGATCCGAAAGGCTTTACTGCTCGGTACAAGTGGGTGTCATCTATGCGACTTGGCTTTTGGTGTTGTTGAGCGTTTTAACGAGCTGATGAAGATTCATGAGTTCGTTCTGGAGCTTGAACGGGCCGATATCGCGGTTTCTAAAGAGATGGTTGATCAATACGGTGTGCGTATTCCGGTTTTAATAGATGGTGTAACGCGTAAGGAGTTGGATTGGCCGTTTGATGAGCAGTCGCTTTATGAGTTTTTGCGTGCATGTGATCACGCTGTTTAGAAATCTTACGAAGGAATTTTCATGTTGTTTTTATTGTCGCCGGCTAAGACTCTGGATTACGAAAATGCTGCTCTAACCGAGGAGTTTACACAACCGAGGTTGCTTGACGATGCGAAGGCGTTGAATAAGGTGGCGCGAAATTTGGACGCGGGTGAAGTGAAGGCTCTGATGGGGGTTAGTGACAAAATTGCGGAGCTAAATGTCGAGCGATTTAATAGTTGGTCTGTGCCTTTTGACTTAAAAAATGCGAAGCAGGCGGCCTACGCTTTTAAAGGTGATGTCTATACCGGCTTGAATATTGAGACCTGTGGTACTGAAGCTGTTAGTTATCTGCAAAAGCATGTTCGAATTCTTTCCGGGCTCTACGGGGTGCTTCGTCCTCTTGATTTGATGCAGCCTTACAGGCTCGAAATGGGTGTTAAATTCGAGAACGAGCGCGGTGCAAATCTTTATCAGTTTTGGGGGAGCAAGCTCTCAGAGTTGTTAAATGCTGATATCGGTGAGGCGCAGGACGATATAATCGTTAATCTTGCTTCAAATGAGTATTTTAAGGCTGTTGATAAAAAAGCACTTAAAGCACGTCTCATTACGCCGGTGTTTAAAGATCTTAAGAGCGGCACCTACAAAATTATCAGTTTTTATGCCAAAAAAGCACGCGGATTAATGGTCCGTTATGCGGCCGATCACCATATAAAAGATGTTGAACTTCTTAAGGGATTTAACTACGAAGGTTATAGTTTTTCAGAAGAGCAGAGCCAGGGTGATACTTGGGTCTTCTTGCGTGACGAAGCGCCTAAGTAAGCTGGACGTAGGGGTCGCCAGGTTTAGTTTTCCGTTTAACGCAAGGTCTTTTGATTTTTCGGTTTTAGTTGAGTCGTTGTTGTTATGAGTAAGTCCAAAATGTCATCGTTATTACTTCCGCCGCGGGCCGGGCGTCTGGGTTTGAATATCCTTGGGGGCGCGACATTAATCGAGTCTGTCCACCGGCTCCCTCGCTTATCAAAGATTAATGAACGGGAGTTGAATGATTATCGGGCGTTCCGATTCTGGGTGAAAGACCTTGTTAAGTCTCTTAACGTGAGGCTTGAAGTAAAAGGTGCGCCAATAGAGCAGGGGAACTTGTGTGTTGCCAATCATGTATCATGGGTTGATACGGTCATTCTTAATAATGCGGTTCCCCTGGCATTTGTATCGCGTCATGACGTAGAAGAGTGGCCTTTTATTGGCACCTTTACCAAGCGCATGGGGTCAGTGTATGTGGATCGGAGCAACAAGTTTCAGGCTTATCGCAGCATTCCTGTTCTAGAGCAAAAATTATCTCAGGGTCGGTCGGTGATTGTGTTTCCGGAGTCTACAACAACAGATGGTAGATCCTTGTTGCCGTTTTATGGAATGTTCATTGAGTCGGCGGTTCGTGTTGGATGTCACGTTCAGCCTATAGCATTGAAGTACACTGATGGTCATGGGCGATTGCTTCGGGAAGCTGCGTATGCTGGCGATGATAGTTTTGGCGAGACGTTGAGTCGCATCCTAAAACAGCCCAAGGTATACGCGCATGTCGAGTTCCTCGAGCCAATTGATGCGCGTAGATACAATCGTAAGGAAATTGCGCAAATGAGTCGCGAACGGATTATTCAAGCGCTCGGGATTTAACTTGACGCCTGGGATTCGTTTGTGGCCAAGCCGTTTGTACATCTGACGGCGCAAAAAAAACCGCTCAAAGAAGAGCGGTTTTTTACTTCGAAGAATTGCTTACTTCGCAGGGTAGTCCCGTTTGTCATAACCTTTGTACAACTGACGTGGACGACCAATGCGATAGTTCTCGCTAACCATTTCATTCCAGTGTGCGAACCAACCGATGGTGCGCGACATGGCGAAGATTACGGTAAACATTGACTCAGGAATACCTATCGCTTTAAGGATAATTCCGGAGTAAAAGTCTACGTTTGGATAGAGTTTTCTCTCTACAAAATACTCGTCTTCAAGAGCGATTTGCTCCAATCTCTTGGCGATCTTGAGTAGTGGGTCGTTTTCAAGACCTAGCACAGAGAGTACTTCCTCGCATGTCTCGCGCATTACTTTTGCGCGTGGGTCGAAGTTCTTGTAGACGCGGTGACCAAAGCCCATCAAGCGGAACGGATCGTTCTTGTCTTTTGCCTTGGCAACGAACTCGTCAATATTTGCAATGTCGCCGATCTCATTGAGCATGGTTAAAACGGCTTCATTTGCGCCACCATGTGCAGGACCCCAAAGGGCCGCGATACCAGATGCGATGCAGGCAAATGGGTTTGCACCAGTAGAGCCTGCAAGGCGTACTGTTGAGGTTGATGCATTTTGCTCGTGATCTGCGTGCAGCATGAATATGCGATCCATGGCTCGAACAATTGCAGGGTCAAACGTTACGTCTCCAGCGGGTGTGCTGAACATCATGTGTAGGAAGTTTTCAGCGTAGTCGAGACTGTTGCGCGGGTAGATGAATGGTTGGCCAATCGAGTACTTGTAGCACATTGCAGCAATAGTCGGCATTTTTGCGATTAGGCGGAAGCCAGCTATCTCACGGTCCTTGGCATCAGAGATGTCCATAGAATCATGGTAGAACGCAGAAAGTGCCCCTACAACACCGCACATAATTGCCATTGGGTGCGCGTCGCGGCGGAAGCCACGGAAAAACTGATGCACTTGGTCGTGGACCATCGTGTGATTTCGTACTGTAGCGCGGAAAGCTTCGCTTTCTTCTTTAGTCGGAAGCTCTCCGTGAAGGAGTAAGTGGCATAACTCAAGGTAGTCAGAGTGTTCTGCAAGTTGGTCAATCGGAAAGCCGCGGTGAAGGAGAATCCCCTTGTCGCCATCGATGTAAGTGATTGAGGACTCGCAAGCTGCGGTAGAAACGAAACCCGGGTCATAAGTAAACAGGCCTTCGGACACCAAGCCGCGTACGTCAATTACGTCTGGGCCTACTGTGCCGGAATACATTGGTAAGTCGATGGTTTTACCATCTACCAATAACTGAGCCTTTTTATCAGTCATTGTGCTCTCCTATTGCTTAATACTACCCAAAGCGCTGGCTCCGCTCCGGTTCTTTTGAAGTTGCCACTATTATTGCAAAACAAGCGAGTTGCGTCACTAAGAAGCTAACAATGTGATGCTGCTAACTATTGCAAGGTTTTTTGCTCCCGCGATGCAAGGGGATAGGGCTGTGCGATCCCCTGTATCGTCAGTGGCGACCCACTATAGGCGCTTGGATATGATTGTCAATCGTCGCTGCTATAACTAGCCTGAATAACCATAAAAATTACTACTTTGTTTGTGTTTATCGGTCGGCCTCAATATAATTCTGGCGCCGAATCACAGCTGTAATTCATGGCTAAGCGATTCTGTACTAAGGTTGTTTGCAATCAGAGTCGATGCGCAGTGATATAAAATCTATACCGATGCGTATTGTTACCGCCAGCTAAGCGATTTAATTCGCTTGTCACTTAAAATGAGAGAAGAGAGCCGTGGAGAATAAAAGACCAGTCAATTTAGACTTGACTCAATTTAGCTTCCCTTTGCCTGCGCTTACTTCGATTGCTCACCGTATAACTGGTGTAGCACTGTTCGTAGGTCTTGTGTTTTTGATGTATGGGTTAGATTTGTCGCTGCAGAGTGAAGAGGGTTTTAATCAAGCCAAAGCGTATATGGATTCGTTTCTGGCGAAGCTCATCATCTGGGGTGTTGTATCTGCGCTGCTTTACCATTTGGTAGCGGGTATCAAGCACTTGATTATGGATACGGGTATTGGAGAAACGCTTGAGGGCGGTCTGATTGCCGCGAAAGCGACGATTGCAATTTCCATCGTGCTGATTGTTTTAGCGGGGGTTTGGATATGGTAGCCAGTGTAACAAGTTTAGGTCGTAACGGGTTGTACGACTGGTTGATTCAGCGTTTTACTGCGGTTGTCCTTGCACTCTATACGCTATTTATGTTGGGTTACTTGGTGTTGAACCCAGATTTATCATACGCGCAGTGGAATGAGTTGTTCGAGTGCACTGCTATGCGTATTTTCTCGCTTCTTGCTCTGTTTTCTATCGGTGCGCATGCATGGGTTGGTCTGTGGACTATCTCAACAGACTATATGAAAGCCACTGGTGTTCGAGTTATTTTTCAAGCTTTGTGCGGTGTAGTGATGTTCGCTTACATCGTGTGGGGCATCCAGATTTTGTGGGGGTAGTCTAAATGAATGGATTAAGGACGCTAAACTACGATGCGATCGTAATCGGCGGCGGTGGTTCGGGGATGCGCGCAGCATTGCAGCTTACCGAATCAGGGGTCAAGACTGCTTGTATTTCCAAGGTATTTCCCACGCGTTCACATACTGTTTCAGCGCAAGGTGGTATTACATGCGCAATAGCCAGTGCTGATCCAAATGATGATTGGCGTTGGCACATGTATGACACGGTGAAAGGTTCCGACTATATCGGGGATCAGGATGCAATCGAATATATGTGTTCGGTTGGTCCACAGGCGGTGTTCGAGCTGGATCATATGGGTTTGCCTTTCTCTCGCACAGAAGAAGGCCGTATTTATCAGCGTCCTTTTGGTGGACAGTCAAAAGGTCCGGATAACCCAACTCAAGCAGCGCGTACCTGTGCGGCAGCCGACCGTACCGGCCACGCTCTCTTGCATGCGCTCTATCAGGGCAATCTAAAAGGCGGCACGACCTTTCTAAACGAATGGTATGCGGTTGACTTGGTGAAGAATCAAAAAGGTGCGGTGGTTGGTGTCATTGCTATCTGTATAGAAACAGGTGAGACAGTTTACATCAAAGCCAAGGCGACCGTTCTGGCGACAGGTGGTGCTGGCCGTATTTACCAATCTACTACCAACGCGCTTATTAACACTGGTGATGGAATGGGCATGGCATTGCGTGCTGGGTTCCATGGTCAAGACATGGAAATGTGGCAGTTCCACCCGACGGGTATTTACGGTGCTGGAACGCTAGTGACGGAAGGTTGTCGCGGAGAGGGTGGCTACCTGATCAATAGCGAGGGCGAGCGCTTTATGGAGCGTTATGCGCCAAACGCGAAAGACCTTGCAGGCCGTGATGTTGTAGCACGCTCTATGGTTCTTGAAATTCTGGAAGGTCGTGGCTGTGGTCCAAACAAGGATCACGTTTTGTTGAAGCTTGATCATCTTGGTGAAGAAACTCTGAATTTACGATTGCCAGGTATTTGTGAGTTGTCGAAGACGTTTGCTCACGTTGATCCTGTTAAGGCGCCGGTTCCAGTTGTACCAACATGTCACTACATGATGGGCGGTATTCCAACGAACATTGGTGGTGAGGCGATTATGCAGAACCCTGATGGTACAGATAAGATTATTGAAGGTCTTTATGCGTGCGGTGAAGCAGCGTGTGTGTCCGTGCATGGAGCGAACCGTCTTGGTGGTAACTCATTGCTTGATCTTGTTGTGTTTGGTCGCGCTGCCGGTTTGCAGATCGAGAAGTCAATCCGTGAAGGTTTGACGCACGATGAAGCGAGCGAGTCAGATATTGATAGTGCGCTTTCACGTCTTAATAGACTGAACAGCTCTACAAGTGGTGAGAGTTCTGTTTCGGTAAAAGAAGATCTTCAGAAAACGATGCAGCTTTACTTCGGTGTATTTCGTGAAGGTGAAAGCATGCAGAAAGGTCTCAAGCTTCTTGATGAGATCGGCGAACGCCTCAAGAACGTACATCTTGAGGACAAGAGCAACGCTTTCAATACCGCGCGTATTGAGGCTCTTGAACTTGATAACCTTTACGAGACAGCCGTCGCTACAGCTGTGAGTGCTGAAGGTCGTAAAGAGAGTCGTGGCGCCCACGCTCGGAATGACTTCACAGAGCGTGATGATGAGAACTGGTTAAAGCACTCGATCTTCAATCCTGTCACTAAGGAATTGACCAAGCGGGACGTTAACTTTGCACCGAAAACTGTTGAGGCTTTCCCGCCGAAAGTGCGTTCTTACTAGGAGATATCAATGTTAGTTAGTATTTATCGATACAATCCTGAGAAAGACCAGGTTCCTTATATGGAAGATATCGAGGTTGATATCCCTGAAGGTAAGGACCTGATGGTTTTGGATGTGCTTCACCTTTTAAAGGCTAAAGACTCATCTGTGACCTATCGTCGCTCTTGTCGAGAGGGTGTTTGTGGCTCGGACGGCCTGAACATGAATGGCAAGAACGGTTTGGCTTGTATTACTCCTCTGTCTGAGGTGGTGAAGAAGGGTAAATTGGTTATTCGTCCATTGCCCGGGCTTCCGGTCATTCGCGACCTGGTTGTCGACATGTCAATGTTCTACAAGCAGTATGAGAAGATTAAGCCTTTCTTGATTAACGATACGCCTCCTCCGGCTATCGAGCGTCTTCAGTCTCCTGAAGAGCGAGCAAAACTGGACGGGTTGTACGAGTGTATCTTGTGCGCATGTTGTTCTACTGCTTGTCCATCATTTTGGTGGAATCCGGATAAGTTTGTAGGGCCTTCAGGCCTATTGCAGGCGTACCGCTTTTTGGCAGATTCGCGTGACACTGCTACGTCAGAGCGTTTGGCTGATCTTGATGATCCTTTCAGTGTTTTTCGTTGCAGGGGTATCATGAACTGTGTCAACGTTTGTCCTAAGGGTTTGAACCCAACGCGAGCGATTGGTCACATTCGCGGAATGTTGTTGCAGCGCTCTACTTAATCCATTGTGCTTTATACTTTGGTCGAAAAACCGCTCTCCTGAGCGGTTTTTTTGTTTACAGCCTATTAATAAAACCTGTCTTTTCTATAAATATGACTATAATATTTGTGATCTATTGCTCTTTTATGCCTAAGATATCCAAGTAGGTATGAGAGTCTAATTGAGAACGGGTTTGCTGCTTACAAGGTGGCAATTTTGTGTTCATAGCCAGGAGAAGGTTTCGCCCTTATCAAGGAAGCGTACCCGCTACTGTTTTATCGCGTTGGGTGCGATTTTTTTTGGGTGTTCCTGGTTCGCATTTAGTGCTAACAAGGCGACCAATTAATGCAAGAAAGCAACATGGAGCTGCTGTGGCGAACATCGCATTTGTCCGGCGGCAATTTAGTGTATGTTGAACATCTATACGATTCATATTTAACTGATCCAAATAGCGTCCCTGAAGAGTGGCGCTCATACTTTGATCAACTTCCTCGAGTAAACGGTTATTCAAGTAAAGATGTTCCTCACTCGACCGTGAGAGAGCAGTTTTTACACATCTCCAAAAACAAGGCTCTAACCTCCAGCGGTTCCACGCCGGCGAGTGCTTTTTCGGAGCATGAACAGAAGCAGGTAAAGGTTCTTCAGTTAATTACAGCTTATCGAATTCGAGGGCATCAGACGGCAAAGCTCGATCCTCTGGGGTTGATGAAACGTCATACCATCGAGGATCTGGAGCTTGGCTATCATGGCTTGAGTGAGGCTGATCTGGACACAGAGTTTCAGATAGGAAGCTTGGCGTTTGGTAGCGAAAGTTTGCCTCTTCGTGAAATCGTAGATGGTTTAAAAAGCACGTATTGCTCGTCTATTGGTGCCGAGTATATGCACATTGTGGATACCAAAGTGCGTTCCTGGTTTCAGGCTCGACTGGAATCGGTAAGAGGAAAGCCTGCTTATGAGCGGGATACGCGCGTTCACCTCTTGGAGCGTCTCAGTGCAGCAGAAGGGCTTGAGAAATACCTTGGCTCCAGATATCCGGGCACGAAGCGTTTTGGCCTTGAAGGCGGTGAAAGTTTAATTCCTCTTGTCGATGAACTGATTCAAAGAGCTGGTGGGTACGGTGCGAAGGAAATCGTCATTGGTATGGCGCACCGCGGTCGTTTGAATGTACTTGTAAATACGCTTGGAAAGAATCCAAAAGATCTGTTCGATGAGTTTGACGGTAAGAAACTCATCGATAGTTCCGGTGACGTAAAATACCATCAGGGCTTTTCGTCCAACGTGATGACGCCTGGCGGTGAAGCGCACCTGGCGCTCTCGTTTAATCCGTCTCACCTTGAGATTGTGTCTCCAGTAGTTGAGGGTTCGGTTAGGGCGAGGCAGAACCGCAGAGAAGATCCTGTTGGTAATACTGTTTTGCCAATCATTATGCATGGCGACGCTGCTTTTGCAGGTCAGGGCGTGGTGATGGAGACCTTCCAAATGTCGCAAACGCGCGGCTATCGTACCGGTGGTTCGGTGCATATTGTGATTAATAATCAGGTCGGTTTTACGACAAACAAGCAGGTAGATGCGCGTTCAACCGAATACTGTACCGACGTTGCGAAGATGATCCATGCGCCAATTCTGCATGTGAATGGCGATGATCCAGAGGCTGTATTGTTTGCAACGCAGGTTGCTCTGGACTACCGAAACGAGTTCAAGAGTGATGTTGTGATTGATCTTGTTTGTTATCGCCGCAGGGGCCATAACGAAGCTGATGAGCCTTCAGGTACTCAGCCACTAATGTACGAGATTATCAAGAAGCTTCCGACGACACGACAGATTTATTCTGACAAGCTGATCGCAGAAGGTTATATCACCGAAGATCAAAGTAAAAAGCTGGAAGATGATTATCGTGCTGCATTGGATAATGGTGAGCATGTAACGCGAAGTTTGGTACTTGAACCAAATTCCAAGATGTATGTTGATTGGGCGCCTTACATTGGTCACAAATGGACTGCTCGAGCAAAAACCGGTGTCGGTTTAAAAAACCTTCAGCGTCTTGGTAAAAAGCTTACGTCCAGCCCTGAAGGTTTCCCGATTCAGCGTCAGGTGCAGAAAATTATCGAAGACCGCAAAAAAATGAATCAGGGAGCATTGCCTCTTAACTGGGGTTACGCAGAGACGATGGCTTACGCCACTCTGCTTAACGAGGGGCATGAGGTGCGTATCACTGGTCAGGATGTTGGTCGTGGTACTTTTTCGCATCGTCATGCAGTGCTTCACAACCAGCAAGACGGTTCGATGTTTATTCCGTTAGCTCACTTGTCTGAGGATCAGCCAAGACTTGAGATCTATGACTCATTGCTTTCAGAAGAAGCAGTGTTGGCCTTTGAGTACGGTTATTCAACAACAAACCCTAACTCTTTGGTTGTTTGGGAGGCGCAGTTTGGTGACTTTGCTAACGGTGCACAGGTTGTTATCGACCAGTTTATCACCAGCGGTGAGCAAAAGTGGGGTCGCCTGTGTGGCTTGACCATGCTTCTCCCTCATGGTTATGAAGGTCAAGGTCCAGAGCACAGTTCAGCGCGGCTTGAGCGATATTTGCAGCTTTGTGCCCAACACAATATACAGGTTTGTGTTCCGACGACGCCCGCACAGGTGTTCCATATGCTTCGTCGACAGATTAAGCGTCCGTTGCGCAAACCGTTAGTCGCGATTACTCCAAAAAGCTTGCTTCGACATAAAGATGCAATTTCAACCCTTGATGATCTGAGTGGCGGTGAGTTTCATACTGTTCTTGGAGAGGTTGAGGCACTTGAGCCGAAGAAAGTAAAACGGATCATTATGTGTAGCGGCAAGGTCTATTACGACTTGCTGGACTATCGTCGCAATAACGGGATTACTGACACGGCAATTGTTCGCATCGAGCAATTATATCCGTTTCCTCACAAGGACCTGGTTGATGTGCTTGGGGAATTTCCAAAAGTCACGGATGTCGTTTGGTGTCAGGAAGAGCCTCAAAATCAGGGCGCTTGGTATCCCGTACAGCACAGAATGCGTCGTGCTACTAAGGTTTTAAATGAAAATATTTACTTGCGTTATGCCGGACGTAAGGGTTCAGCATCGCCTGCTGCGGGTTATACCTCAGTGCACGTTGAAGAGCAGACGGCTCTTGTTAAACAAGCTTTCGATAACGAATAAAATTTAAGGATTGGAAATGTCTATAGAAATCAAAGCGCCAACCTTTCCGGAATCAGTCGCCGACGGCACCATTGCAACGTGGCACAAGCAGCCGGGAGAGCAGGTATCGCGAGATGAACTAATCGTCGACATAGAAACGGATAAAGTGGTTCTGGAAGTTGTTGCTCCCGAAGACGGGGTTGTATCTGAAATCGTAAAGGGCGAAGGGGACGTCGTCTTAAGCGGCGAGCTTATCGGCCGGTTTGAAG
>DAITOW010000056.1:0-12096 GCA_036833965.1 Oleiphilaceae bacterium | reverse complement strand
CAAACCACAACCACCAAGAATCACGGTACAGAGCAAGTCTTTGATGCGTTGCACGTCCACTTCATCGTATTCAAGTTTGTTGGTGACGGTGAGGATTTGGGTGTCGAAGTCTGCGTAGTGCTGGGTCGTGGACCAGATCATAAAAATCAGGTGCTCCGGGTCGACCGCTTTCATTTTTCCCTGATCAATCCAGGACTGAATGATCTTGCTCTTTTCTCTTACCCAGGTGCGCAGATTGACTCGAAGATGCTCTTGCAAGTTTGGAGCACCCTGAATGATCTCCAGTGCAAAGATTTTGGAAGCGGCCGGATATTGAATCGCCAAATCCACTTTTGCACGAATGTAATTGCCGAGGACTTCGGCCGGATCGTCGCCTTCATCCATGTCGTCAATGCTTTCATCCCAGCGACGAATAATCTCGTCAAGCACGGCCAGATAAAGCGCCTGCTTGCTTTTGAAGTAGTAGAGAACGTTGGCCTTGGGCAAGCCTGCTGTGTCCGCAATGGACTGCATACTGGTGCCTTTAAAGCCGTTTTTTACAAAAGAATCCTCGGCGGCGGCCAGAATGTTTTTACGATTCTCCGCGCGGATTTTACCGGTTTTCTGCTCTGTGTCTTTTTCGCTCATTTTCTTCTACTTCTTGGTTTGTTCACTTCGTTTGCTATTTGTTGAAGAATGAGCAGAGGCGCTTCTGCACCGCTGCTCACTACTAACACAACGCTAAGGTTGAACGAGTGTTGTTACAGGTGGTACTTGATCAAAGCACTGACTGCAGATTCAGCCTCATCACTCTTGATACCAAACTTGTTGTGCCAGTACGAGTACTCGATACCCGCTTCAAGCTTGGACTTCGTGATACCGATAAACTTGCCCACATCTGCACGAAGCTGTGGGTTGAAGTGGAAGTCAGCACCGTGGTCTTCTTGCGCAGATGACCAGTCGATGTAACCGTCAAACATCCAGTCTACGTTGCCCGTAGAAAACGGAACGCCGTAAACAACCGTCAACTGCAGATCGTTTTCAACATTTTCATTGTTCGCATAGAAGAAGTTGGTTTGGAAGAATGCGAAGCCAGGAAGCTCCCAATTCAAACCAACACCGTAAAGGTAGTTATCTTGTGAAAAACCGGAACTGTCAGAGCTGAATTCGTAAGTCGTCGCAAGCAATACATCTGTTACAGGGCCAGCTTTAAGTTCAGCACCCGTCATGTTGCTCAGGCTGAAACGCGGAGAAAGCTCTGCGTAGGTTTCACTGAAGTCACCAAACGAGCCCTTGCCATGATGACGGTCAGCAAAGAAGAACGCATCGCCCCAGTCGTGACCGGAAGCATGCTCAACCGTCATTGTGGTCATTTCCATTGTTTTCTCTGGAGCACCAAATGCATGGCCAACGTTGTAGTAATCAGCACTGTGCAGAACCGTTACACTGTTATCTGCCCAAAATTGCTCTGCTTGTGCTGGCGCTGCGACTGCAACTGCTAGTGCTGCTGCGCCGGCGATCTTAGTTAGTTGTTTCATTTCTCTACCTTGTCTTTACTTCATAATTTCGCACTTAGCGTGCGCTCAAACATTGCGAGCAACCGGGGTCTATCCGGCCACTCGCAGATACTTATCAATACAAAAGCCTGTTGTCTTTCATTAAGACTGTGGCAACTTGCCTTCTACGCCTTGAACGTAAAAGTCAAAACCGAGAAGCGCACCGTCTTCCATTGTCGAACCGACAGGAACAACTTCTTCACCGGCCTGATTTAGTACAGGGCCATCAAATACGCGCATTTCGCCCGCTTTCAATGCCGCTTTCTTTTCTTCAACAAGTGCAACGACGTCTGCAGGAATTGCTGCGTTAAGTGGTGCAAGATCGGTTGTACCTTCAGCAATACCCGGCCAAAGATCTTCTGACTTCCAGGTGCCATCAATCACAGCTTGCGCCTTCTTCAGATATAGAGGACCCCAGTTGTGGATTGTCGCTGTAAGGTGCGCTTTCTCACCGTAAACAGACATATCAGAGTGGTAGCCAATCGCGTACTTGCCTTTTGCTTCCGCAGCCTGGATAACCGCCGCTGAGTCGGTGTGTTGGGTAAGAACATCCGCACCCTGAAGAATCAGGGTTTCTGCAGCTTCACGCTCTTTTGCAGGGTCATACCAGGTGCTTGCCCAAACGACTTTTACTTGAACGTCCGGATTCACTTCCTTTGCGCCTTTTGTGAAGGCATTGATACCACGAATAACTTCAGGAATCGGGAAAGATGCAACATAACCAAGCACGTTGCTTTCAGTCATCTTGCCTGCGATCAGACCTGTCAGGTAACGACCCTGATAGGCACGTGTAAAGTAAGTACCCATGTTCTCAGCACGCTTGTAGCCAGATGCATGCTCGAACTTCACTTTCGGGAATTTCTTGGCCACTTTTAGTGTCGGGTTCATGTAACCAAACGACGTTGTGAAGATCAGGTCATTACCTTTTGATGCCAGCTGGCGAATAACACGCTCACCGTCTGCACCTTCCGGAACCGACTCAACATAGGTTGTTTTTACCTTGTCGCCCAACTGCGCTTCAACGTACTTACGACCCTCATCGTGTGCGTAAGTCCAGCCAGCGTCCCCGGTTGGGCCAACGTACACAAAGCCGATATTCAGTGGCTCTTCAGCCTGCGCGAAGCTTGCGCCGCCGACGATAGCCGCCGCAGCCAGTGCCTTAGTGATGGTACCTAGTTTCATATTAACTCCTGAGTTTGCATTTTTATTGACTCCCTAGACTTGTGGCCGATAAGGCTGGCCGAGTGCTAAAGGTGTACTTAGTTTTGCCTTGATTGCATCGTTTGCGATTACAACCAGGACAATGATCGTCGCGCCATAAGGAAGCATGGCCAACAGATTCGGTGAGGCTTCAAAGCCCAATCCCTGAAGAACAAGGTGCATGATGCTCGCAGCACCAAACAGATACGCGCCCAACATAATGCGCTCCGCCTTCCAGCTTGCGAACACCACGAGCGCCAAGGCTATCCAGCCACGCCCTGCTGACATGCCTTCGGTCCATAGCGGTGTGTAAGCGAGAGAGAGATAGCCGCCGGCCAGGCCTGCCATCGCGCCACCAAACATGACGGCACCATAACGTACCTTGAACACGCTCATGCCGATGGCATTAGCCGCTTCGGGGTTCTCACCAACCGAGCGAATCGTCAAGCCAAGTCGTGTACTTCTGAAAACCCAAAATACCAGGCCGAACAGAATCCACGAGAGATAAACCAACGGGTCATGCGAGAAGAAGATCTTGCCGATAATCGGAATCTCGCTGAGTAATGGAATAGTCCAGGCTTCGATCCCCTCAATGCCAACGCCGACATAACTTGCGCCGATGAAGGCACTCAAGCCGGTGCCGAAAATCGTCAAGGCCAAACCTGTCGCAACCTGATTGGAGACAAGCGAAATAGCCAGAAAGCCGAAGAGCAATGACATCATGGTGCCGGCCAATACTGCAGCGAAGATTCCGAGCCCAAGGTTTCCGGTAATCACCGATGCCGCAAAGCCAATCACGGCCCCCATGAGCACCATGCCTTCCTGTCCAAGGTTCAGCACCCCGGACTTCTCACACACCATCTCGCCAAGTGCAATCAGAATGAGCGGTGTTCCAGTACGAATCGTCGCAAAAAGAATGTTGGTAATCAGTTCAATATCCACGTTATACCCCTATGCTTGAGCGACAGACTGTGTTGATGAGGAAACGGCTTTAGGGCGATAACGCACAACGCGATAAGAAATCAGCAAATCGCAGGCGAGCAGATAAAACAACAGCATGCCCTGAAACAGACCAGTAATGGATTTGGGTAAGGTCAGATCCATTTGCACCATCTCTCCGCCCATATAAGTCAGCGCCAGCAACATACTCGCAAAGACAATACCCAGCGGATGCATACGCCCCAGAAACACCACAATAATTGCGGCATAACCATAACCGGGGGCAATGTAAGGGTTGAGCTGACCTACCGGGCCGGTGACTTCCGACACGCCAGCCAAGCCTGCCAATGCGCCACAAACCAACAACACCAGCCAAACCAGCTTTTTATCCTTGAAGCCGGCGAAACTTGCGGCAGATGCGTCTTCACCAAGCACATGAATCTGAAAGCCCAATAAGGTGCGCGACATAAATGTCCAGACCACTGCCGCTGCTAACAGCGCGAACAGAATTGAGATCGTCAGACGATAGTCTTCAAAAACTACCGGCAGCAAAGCCCAGTCCGAGAACATGGCGGACTCTGGGAAGTTGTAACCTTCCGGGTCTTTTAACGGCCCATGCACACCGTAATACAGCAAATTCAGCGCAATATAGTTCAGCATGATGGTGGTTAGAATCTCGTTCGCCGAGAAACGGGTTTTCAAAAACGCTGCGAGCATCGCCCAGGCAAGGCCGCAAGCACTACCGAATAAAAGCACTGCGGGCAAAACCCAAACACTCTCAACCTCACCCAACTGCAAGGCCAAAAAGCCACCTCCCAGACCACCAAGAATGAACTGCCCTTCTGCGCCGATGTTCCATACCTTGGCCTTGAAGCACAGCATCAGACCGATTGCACAAAGCAACAGTGGCGCGACCTTGGTGCCAAGTTCCGTCCAGCCGTAGAGATCCTCGACTGGCTGAATAAAGAAAACATAAAGGGAATGCGCAGGATCATGACCGAGCGAAGCAAACAATGCAGCGCCGCTGATCAGGGTCAGCACAACAGCCAGCACAGGCGAGAGATACGCCATCGCCTTTGAGTCGGAAGGTCTTTTTCCAGACGAAAAATCATGCACTCACCTCTTCTGCCGCTTTCTCAACCGGGCTGTTATCACCCGCCATCCACTTACCCAGCTGATTGATACTGACTTGCGCTGTTGGTGCGACAGGTGAAAGCTTGCCATCACAAATTGCACAAATTCGGTCACTGATCGCGTAAAGTTCGTCAATATCTTCCGAGACTACGAGAATCGCAGCGCCCTGATCACGGAGACTAATCAAGGCGTGCCGAATCAAAATCGCCGCACCGATGTCCACACCCCAGGTTGGATGGGAACAAACAAGCAACTTGGGATTTTGTAGGATTTCCCGACCAATGATGTACTTCTGCAAGTTACCGCCGGAGAGTGATTTCGCCTGAGCGTGGGTATCCGGGGTTTTGACATTGAAGGTAGAAATAATGCGTTCGGCGAAGCTGCGCACTTTTGATCTGTTGATCCAGCCCCTGTTAACCATATCGGTTTGATAGGCGGTTAACAGCGCGTTGTCTTCAAGTGACATATCCGGTACCGCGCCACGACCCAAACGCTCCTCAGGCACAAAGCCCAAGCCCAGCGATCTTCTTTCTGCGGGTCCGAGATGGCCGACCGATGTTCCATCGAAATAAATCAGGTCCGGGCCTGCCAGTTCCTCGCCGCCGATCATATCCAGCAACTCTTCCTGGCCATTACCCGCAACACCGGCAATACCCAAAATTTCGCCGCTTCGCACGTCAAGCGACACGTCCTTCAATGAAGTCGAAAAAGGATCGTCGGTCTGATGGCTCAAATGTTTGACGCTCAGAAACACCTCGCCGCCTTCGGCCTTGGCATAATCCTGATTGAGTGGCGTATCGTCGCCAACCATCAAGCGCGCGATTTCATCCGAGGTAGTTTCCTGAGGATTGCAGTCCCCTGTTACCACGCCTCCACGCAAGATCGTCGCGCCAGTGCAAATCGCCCTTACCTCGTCCAGTTTGTGGGAAATGAACAGGATGCTACAGCCCTCTTCCGAAAGCTGACGCAGAGTTAGAAACAGCGTATCGACTTCCTGAGGGGTAAGAACAGAGGTAGGTTCATCAAGGATCAGCAGCTTCACGTCCTGGAGCAAGCAACGGACAATCTCAACACGCTGTTGTTCACCAATCGAAAGAGTATGCACATAACGATTTGGATCGAGCTTCATGCCGTAACGCTCTGAAACCTCAATAATGCGCTCTTTTAGTGCGCTCATTGCACCAATTTCGTGCCTAGGCAGGCTCAAAGCGATGTTTTCAGCAACCGTCAGGGTTTCAAAAAGCGAAAAGTGCTGAAACACCATCCCGATCCCCATCGCGCGCGCGTGTGCAGCGCCCTTCACAGTGACTTGCTTGCCTTCCCAGCTCATTGTGCCTTCGTCCGGCTTCACGACCCCATAGATGATCTTCATCAAGGTACTCTTGCCAGCGCCGTTCTCGCCAAGCAAGGCATGGATCTCGCCACAATCCACCGAAAGGGAGACCGATTGGTTCGCCACCGTTCCCGGGTATCGTTTGGTGATACCTGTTAATTCAATACGCTTCATTTTTTCTTACCTGACCGTCAGGATAATCCTTCGTCAATCAATTTTGACACTCGCCCGTTCTAGCAAAGCCCTTGCCAACATTGCCTTTCCCAAGAATAACAAAATATATCTAGTTGATTGGCTAAACGGTCAGGAATATAACCTGAATACCGTCAAAATCAACGAAGCAAAACGGTATAACAGGCACTAAACTTATAACATCGACCAAAGCACAAGCTGACCAATTAGTCATATTATTAAGTAGACAACGAAGCTTGTCGCTGCTTAGCAGCAGAGAAGCGCAAAATACTGTATCCGGTACCTTGTCACTTTTTACAATTTTTCTTTACCATTTGGTCAGGTTTTTAATATAGTATTTGAATTCCGATGACAGACAGGGGCTCAAGCCTCGCTATAACCCTCGCTTATTTGCGTAATCAGGCATCGATACTAAAACATAAGCGGTGTGAGAAGCGGCATTAAAGGCCTGCATTATCAAACAGCTATAGACATTCAAAGGCAGAGGAAACGCAGTGATCACGTTTTTCTTAAATGGGCAGCAAGTCAGCGAGCATTCGATTCAACCTGACATGACCCTACTTCGTTATTTGAGAACGCAAAAATCCCTGACTGGTACTAAAGAGGGTTGTGGCTCCGGCGATTGCGGTGCCTGCTCTGTACTGGCCGGCGAAATGCACAATGGCGAATGGCGATACAAAGCGATCAACTCATGCATCACCTTCCTCGCACAGATTGATGGCAAGAGCCTGATTACTGTAGAGGCGCTCGCTAACGGTGATACGCTGCACCCTGCTCAACAAGCAATGGTCGATAAGCACGGCTCACAATGCGGCTTTTGTACTCCGGGCATCGTTATGTCCCTCACTGCCCTGTTTGAAAACACTCCGGCAGACAAAACCTTTACCCTGCACGAAATCTACGACGCTCTCTCCGGCAACCTTTGTCGCTGCACCGGTTACAAGCCGATTATCGAAGCAGCACAGAGCATGAAGACCTATCCGGGTCAGGTAAAAGCCGAGATTTGGTCACCTGCGGATGCCGCACCTGTCTCAAACAAGGAAACAGCCCAGACCAGTAATAATGAAGGGCAGGCCTGGAGCCCGCGCACAGAACAAGAGCTCAACGCCATCCTTAAGCAACATCCCGATGCACGCATCGTGGCGGGTGCTACCGATCTTGCATTGGAAGTGACTCAAATGCACCGCCGCATCGAGAAACTGGTGGCGATCAATCAAATCGCGAGCCTTAGAACCATCAGTGAAGACGAGAAGTATCTGTGTATTGGTGGTGCAGCGACCTTGAGTGACACCGAAAAGACACTGCGCGCGCACTTCCCTGAATTCGCCCAATTGCTTGAGCGCTTCGCTGCGCGACAGGTTCGAAACAGCGGTACGATTGGTGGCAATATTGCGAATGCTTCGCCCATTGGCGACACTCCGCCCGTACTACTCGCATTAAACGCAGACATCGAAATAGCAAGCGCAACGGGCAAACGCTGGATTGCTCTGGACACGTTCTATCTGGATTACAAGAAGACGCTATTAAAGAAAGGCGAATACATTCGTGCGATTCGCATTCCCCGCCGGGAAGCGTGCGAGCATTTGAAGGTCTACAAGATTTCCAAGCGTCTTGAAGATGACATTTCCGCTGTATTAATGGCGATTAAACTAAAAATCGAAAACGGCATGATTACAGCCGTGCGCACCGGTTTTGGCGGAATGGCTGCCATTCCAAAGGCAGGTGCAGCCATCGAAGCAGCCTTGATCAATCAACCCATGTCCATCGAAACCTTCCGTAAGGCAGGCGAAAAAGTCTCTGAAGATTTCCAGCCTTTCAGTGATGTTCGAGCCAGTGCCGGATACCGACTTCAAGTAACACAAGGCTTGCTTGAAAAAGTGGCGTTCGAAATTCTTAACCCTAAAAGCGTCAGCCGTGTCGAATCCGTATTTACAACCCAACTTCAAAGCAGTGACGTAGTTAAGGTGCAGGAGGCGAACAATGCGTAAGTTAATCGGAGTAGAAGAAAACATGCGCACCCGCCCGGCCAAAGGTAAAACTGGCGAGAGCATGAAGCACGAAAGTGCGAACAAACACGTTTCCGGCAAAGCGGTCTATGTCGATGACATGCCGGAACTACCGGGCACCTTGCATGTTGCGGTTGGCGGCAGTCAGTACGCGCACGCCTTTATTAAATCAATGAACCTGAGCGCGGTAGAAAAAGCGCCCGGTGTTGTGAAGGTTATTACCGTAAAAGACGTGCCGGGTCACACCGACATCGGCCCGGTCTTCCCGGGAGACCCTGTTCTGGTAGAGAGCGAATGCGAATATATTGGCCAGCCGATTTTCGCTGTGGCTGCCGAAACTCACGAACAAGCGAAAGCAGCGGTGGCTCTGGCACAGATCCAGTACAAGGAACTGCAACCAACATTGACTGTAGACAAGGCCATGCAAGACAAGTTCTTTGTGCGCCCTACTCATCAACATAAGCGCGGCGATGCCGACAAAGCCCTGAAAGAAGCGGCCCAAACGGTCTCTGGCAAGCTCTACGTCAAGGGTCAGGAACACTTCTATCTGGAAGGACAGATTTCTACCGTCGTACCGACAGAAGATGGCGGCATGAATGTCTTCACATCAAGCCAGCACCCTACCGAGGTACAAAAGCTCGTTGCCGAAGTCCTGAACCTCAGCATTAACAAGGTCAACGTTGAAGTGCGCCGCATGGGTGGCGGTTTTGGCGGCAAGGAAACACAGGCAGCACCACTGGCATGTATTGCCTCACTACTTGCATACCACACGCAACGTCCGGTGAAGTATCGAATGAGCCGTCACGATGACATGGTCATGACCGGCAAGCGTCACGATTTCCAAAATGACTACACTGTCGGCATCAACGAAGACGGCGTGATACAGGGAGCGGTGATGAATGTCGCGGGTAAATGCGGTAACTCGCCTGACCTGTCCGATGCCATTGTCGACCGGGCGATGTTCCATAGCGATAACGCCTACTACCTGAACAACGCAACGATTACCGGATATCGTTGTAAAACACACACGGTTTCAGCCACCGCCTATCGCGGCTTTGGTGGTCCCCAGGGTGTCATCACCGCCGAAATGATGTTGGATGATATTGCCCGTCACATGGGCGAAGACCCGCTTACCATTCGCAAGCGCAATCTATATGGCATCCGGCACGAATCCATGCGCCTGGCAGATGGCAGCATCGACCCGCGTAACGAAACGCATTACGGGCAAACGGTTGAGCAAGAAGTGCTTCCCGAGCTGATTGCTCAACTTGAAGAGAGCTCCGAGTACTGGAAACGCCGCGAAGAAATCAAGGAATTTAATGCAAACAGCGCCTTCCTTAAGAAAGGTCTGGCGCTGACTCCAGTGAAATTTGGCATCTCGTTTACGGTGCAGTTCCTGAATCAGGCGGGTGCACTGGTGCACGTGTATACCGACGGAAGTATTCAGGTAAACCACGGTGGAACGGAGATGGGGCAAGGCCTGTACATCAAAGTGGCGCAGGTTGTTGCCGAGGAGTTTCAGGTTGATCTCGACACAATTCAGGTCACTGCGACCCGCACAGACAAGGTATCAAACACCTCGCCAACTGCGGCGTCTTCAGGCTCTGACTTGAACGGCATGGCAGCTCAGGACGCTTGCAAGCGCATCAAGGCCGGCCTTGTGAAATACGCCGCCGAACTGCATAACACAACAGAAGACAAGGTGCGCTTTGAGAGCAACCACGTTGTCACGACCATCAACACGGATGGGGCGGAGGAAGAAATATGGACGCCCTTCGCCGAATTCGTGCAGGGCGCATATATGGCGCGTGTCCCGCTATTCTCGAGCGGCCACTATCAAACACCAAAGATCCACTACGATCGCAACACCGGCAAGGGTCGTCCCTTCTATTATTACGCCAATGGCGCGTCAGTATCAGAAGTACTCCTTGATACTCTTACCGGCGAATACAAGGTAACACGCGTTGATATTCTGCAAGATGTGGGTCGCTCGCTTAACCCGGCCATCGACATCGGCCAGATTGAGGGCGCCTATATCCAAGGCATGGGCTGGTTAACCACGGAAGACCTTGTCTGGAGTGACAACGGTCGCCTGCTATCCAACGGCCCTGCCACCTACAAGATTCCTGCCGTTGGTGATACGCCGATCGACTTCCGGGTGAAGTTGATGGAGCAACTACCGAACAAGGAAGAAACCATCTACCGCTCCAAAGCCGTAGGCGAGCCGCCATTCATGCTGGGCATTTCTGCCTGGTGTGCCTTGCGCGATGCCGTCGCAAGTCTTGCAGATTACAAGTTCAGCCCGCCAATGAACGCACCGGCCACTCCCGAGTGCGTGCTCAATGCGGTGAACGAAACGCGCAAGCATTTGGCAAACAACGCTTAAGAGGCCTTAGAGATGCGCTCATACACTTGGTTTGATGCTGTAAAGCGCTGTCAGGACACGGGCAGCGCCTATGCACTGGTAACGATTCTTGGCTGCACGGGTTCAACACCGCGCGACAACAGCTCGAAGATGGTCATTACCGAAGAAAGCAGTTACGACACCATTGGCGGCGGACACCTTGAGTTTGTCGTCACCAACAAGGCGCGCGAACTGCTGTTGCAAAACGAGAACAGCCAGCAAATTCACCATTTTCCGCTCGGTGCATCACTTGGCCAGTGCTGCGGCGGCAGTGCGACTGTATTGATCGAGACCTTCGCAGCCTGCCGTTTTCATATCGGCTTGTTCGGCGCGGGCCATGTAGCTAAAGAACTGGTCAAGATTCTCGGCGCACTACCCTGTCGGGTTACCTGGATTGACCCACGAGCAGACCTCTTCCCCGATCAGGTGCCAGCCAATGTCACTACCTTGGTAAGTGAAGAGCCGCAATATGAAATTGAACATCTACCGGCGGGCTCCGACATTCTGATCCTTACGCATAACCATGCGCTGGATTTTGAACTTTGCCTTGCCGCACTGGAGCACGGAAACTTGCGCCACATAGGTTTAATAGGCTCGAACACAAAAGCCGAGCGCTTCGTTAAACGCCTTGTGCACCGTGGCTATAGTGAAGAACAAATCAACACCATCAAGTCCCCGGTGGGTCTTGCTGAAGTGCCGGGCAAGCTACCAATGGAAGTTGCCGTATCCATCGCCGGAGAGCTGATTGCGATCCAAAACAGCGGCAAACAAACAGAAACCCGTCGAGGCCTTGCCTGGAAAGACATCAAGCAGGAACTCGGTGGCGAAGTCGATCATCAGGAACAGGGTTATCGGCTCAACATTGAACAAATCAATCAAATTGAAGATTAGAGAGAAACAACAAACATGCTTCCACATACGCAAATGAACCGTTTCGAATTACGTTACACCGACCTGGCGTCACGCCGACTGGGTGGCCAGGCGCTATCTTGTAGTAACGACTTTTTCGCCGAAATGGAAAACCTGCTGAAGCCGGGTCGCGGTGTCTTTATCGACGACAAATATACCGATCGCGGCAAGTGGATGGATGGCTGGGAGTCGCGCCGTCGCCGCTTTTTGCCGGACGGTAGTTCAGACGATGGTTTGATGTACGACTGGTGCATCATCAAACTTGGCGCGCAAGGTGTGATCAAGGCCATCAATGCCGACACTAATCACTTCCTCGGTAATGCACCGCAACATGTCTCGCTTGAAGCCGCGAACATTGTCGGCGAACCCAACGAGAACACCGAGTGGGTAGAAATCATTCCGAAAACAGCCGTTGAGCCCGGTAGCGAAAACCTGATTGAAGTG
>DAITOW010000055.1:0-12135 GCA_036833965.1 Oleiphilaceae bacterium | reverse complement strand
GAATTCTGTGTTTGGAATTCCGGGCTTGCAAGTAATAGCTTGGAGAGTGGAGGGGCAAAGCCCTTCATCTTAACAAGGCCTTATCAGGCGCTGACTTTTGAAGACCAGGAGTTGGTTGATATCGATACACACAAAGCGCTGATGCGAGTGCGGGAGTCATTCACGCGGAAAAAGCGTGAATGACTCTTTGTTGTTCTGGTTTTAAAACAAGCCGCTAATCAAAGCGATACCCGCTGCGAAAACACCAATGCTGATCGCCATGGCGTAACCATAGTATTTGGCGCTTTCACGTTTCTGGCGACGCAGGAAAGAGTCGATCGCTTGTTCAGCGACATCCTCTGCCGTTTGCCGGGACATCTCGTGTGCTTGCTGAATGGCATCAGCCTGCATTTTTTGCCAGAAGTCTGTATCGATCTGCTGTGCGCTTTGGATCTGTTCTTTGAGTTCTTCGAAGTCGGGCGTAAGGGCTGCCTGAGTATCAATTTGCTTCACCAAGTCTGTTTTCAGCTCTTTCAACTGAGTGCTAATGAACATGCTTACTTCGGTTGCAATCTCATCCTTGATGGCATCGGTTTTGTCTTTGATGCTCTTTTCATGCTCAGCCATAACGCGTTCAAGGAGCGCTTTTTGCTCTACGCTGATGTCTGTCACGACACGTTTGAAGTGCTCGTGCTGGTCGTCAAAAAGACCAGCTAACAATTCATGCAAACGATTGTTGACGCTGGTGCGTACTGCGGAGCGTGCAACCTCGGCAATCATGTCATGAGATACCTCTGCTGCTGGTGCGCTTGCTTGGGGCGCAGGTGCTTGTGCGACTGTTGGTGGCACTGCCGGGGCAGAGGGTTCTTGTGATATCGGTTCGGTACGCGCTGCAGGCGCTTCCGGAACAGGGTCTGGCTCTAGAGCTTCACTTATCTCCAAAGACGCTTCTTCAACTGGTAGTTCCAGCTCCAATGTTTCTTCAAATTCGAAAGGTTCGTCGGCTGAATCAGTTGCTTCAATGCCAAGCTCTTCATCGGCCAGGCTGAACTCGTCCTCAAGCTCCATTTCGGTGAAAGGTGTTTCCTCCAGAGGCACTTCCGTCATTGTCTCTTCCAGAGTGATCTCTTCCTGCTCTGGCGCGTTCGCCATTTCTTCTTCGAGCTGGGTGATCAGCTCTGAAACACGATGAGGTTCCGCGGGTTTGGTGAGTACATCATATATGCCGCTCTTCATTACCTCGTCGGAAAATTCATCGGATTTTTTTGAGGTGCACATAATGACAGGGACGTGAGCTGCACTTGGCATGGCCTTGATCTGTTTGGCTGCATCCACACCATTCATGCCAGGCATGAGCTGGTCCATGAAAATGACATCCGGGATGTTGCCATCGACAACCGACTCGATTGCTTCTTCACCCGAGCCAGCCATGCTGACGTCCAAGTCCATCTTTTCGAGCAGTTTGCGCAGGGCAAATCTTGCTACCTTGGAATCGTCAACGATTAAAGCGCTCTTGATTGTCATGCTTAACCTCTTTCTTTGGCTGGGCTTCGTGCCCATGTCTCTAAATTTGTCTTTCGTTATGGCTGTTTCTGGTTTTACCAACCTTCAAGCTTAGGACATTCAGTTGCCCTGTAACTCTTGGGTCTGTAACAAACGCCTGGTTCGGATGTGCGTGCTGTAAACACTTCTCCCTCGGCGGTGGTCAGTGTGACCTTGCCAAATGGCTCTCCATCCTTGAATGTGCCGCTGATTTTACTGCCATTCGGATTCAGAATTTCGCCTTTTCCGTGATAAAGGCCTTCAATAAACTGGCCTTCATATTTTTTGCCCGTAGCATCGACTTCAACGCCTTTGCCGTGGAATAGACCGTTTGAAAACGAGCCTTCATAAGTTCCACCATCCGGGAAGGTGAGGGTGCCGTTTCCATGAAACAGGTTGTCGCTGAAGCCTCCGACGTAGAGCATTCCATCACGGGTTGTCAGTGAGCCCTGTCCGTTAAGTTCTCCGCCAATCCAATAGCCGGTGTAAATATCGCCGTTGGCTTTAGTGAGCGTGCCTTCACCATTAAATTCATCATTTGAAAACTGACCCACATAGGTGTCGCCAGTCGAGTTGACAAATGTGCCATCGCCTTTGCGCTGGCCTTCAAACCAATCACCTTGATAGCGGGAACCGTCGCCATAGCGGGCAGAACCGTAGCCGTGGAATTGTCCGTTCACGAATGAGCCCTGGTAATCGATGCGAGCACCATCCTGATAGCGCCCTTCGCCAGTTTGCACGCCATTTTCCCAAACGCCGTTCCGGTAATTAACTGTGGTAAATTTCTGAAGCTGGGCAACAATTGTTTGGTCGCTGCCGCGTGTGATGTAAATGCTTTGACGCCAGTTTTGAAAGCCGCTTTTTGTTACTTCTACTTCGTAGGTGCCCGGGTTTAGTTCGACTTCAAGTGCACTTGAGCCATAAGGCTTGCCATTGATTAAAACCGTATCGCCGTAGACGTTGGAGCGGACGGTAAGCTTGCCAGTAGATTTTGCCGGTTCAGGTTGCGCGACAACGACCGGTTTTGACTCTGCAGGAGTTGCTGGCTGAGCGACTGGTGCAGCGTTTTTTACTTCTTTATCTGGTAATTGATCAACGAAAATAGCGTCTTCTGGTGCAGGAGGCGTTTTTGATGGCTCATTGCTTGCGACGGACGTGCTCTCACCAGCATCCGTTTTTGTGTTTTCGGAATCCGCAGCAGTTTCTTGCCCGATGACACCGTTTGCAGCGTTCGCAGCTTGCTCTGACACCAAGGACTGATTCTGTTGGTTATTGGCGCTTTGCTGCAAGTGCACAAAACCTGCGCTGGCAAGCAAAAGGAGCATCAAAAAGTTAATGAAAGCTAAAGGTCTTATATCGACCATGAATTGTTCCTGTTATAGCGTGTACACACTCGTTTGTTACGAGACTACGTCTGTGTTCGGCTCAGACCAATAAAGGTGGTGTCGCCAACTTCAATTTACGCCACCAAGCTCGCCCATCGCTTTAGCGAGGCGAATTATTTTAAGTGATTACAAAGATTCTAGACCTAAAGTATTGATTTTTCTTACTAAGACCAAAGTTTTGTTTGTTTGTTCACAAAACCATGTCTTTTGAGTCGTTCAAGTCGTTTGGTACTTGAAGTTACAGAGTTCGGCACTATATCCGTGCCATACTAAGAAAGTATTAACTTGAAACTGTCGCATCTGAAGCCCACAGTTGTTTTTGAAGAGTTAATAGACATGTTCAGCTGTCTGTATGACAGCGCTCCACAAGGTATATTTTTGACATGAGTCACCCCCAGTTTGAGCTAGTAAGATCACAACGTATTGAGTCACTTGCCGTTGATGCGCAGGAATTCGTTCACCGCGAAACAGGGGCGCGTCATCTGCATTTTGCGTCCAAGAATGATGAGAACGTTTTTCTGGTAGGTCTCAAGACCGTCCCTACAGATAACACAGGGGTTGCCCATATTCTTGAGCACACTGCACTGTGTGGTAGCGAGAAATACCCTGTTCGCGATCCTTTCTTCATGATGATTCGTCGCTCTCTGAATACGTTCATGAATGCGTTTACCAGCAGTGACTGGACGGCTTATCCCTTTGCCAGCAAAAACAAAAAAGACTTTAACAACCTGCTTGAAGTGTATCTTGATGCTGTGTTTTTCTCGCGACTTGATGAGATGGACTTTCTGCAGGAAGGTCACCGGGTTGAATTTAAAGAACCGGGCAATGCAGATTCCGACCTGGTCTATAAGGGCGTTGTTTATAACGAAATGAAAGGGGCGATGAGTTCGCCTACCAGTCAGTTGTGGCAGATGTTAACCAGACATGTCTTTCCTACATCCACGTATCACTACAACAGCGGCGGTGATCCGGAACATATTACCGATCTGAGCTATGAGCAACTGAAGGCTTTCTATAAAAAACACTATCACCCGAGTAATGCTGTTTTCATGACCTTTGGCGATATTCCTGCAGAGGAGCATCAGGCAAAATTTCACGATAATGTGTTGAGTCGTTTTGAGCGTTCAGCCGACCTGCCCGTGGTGACGGATGAGAAGCGCTATTGTGCGCCGATTACAGTGATTGAAAATTATCCGCTTGAGGAGAGTGAGTCTTCAGAGCATAAGACGCATATTGTTGTGTCCTGGCTGCTGGGGCATAGCTTTGATCTTGAGAGCAATCTTGAGGCGCATTTATTATCAAACATATTGTTTGAAAACTCCGCAGCGCCTTTGCAAAAAGCACTTGAGCAAACCGATTTGGGGCATGCGCCTTCTCCGATGTGCGGCCTTGAAGATTCCAACAAGGAAATGTTGTTTGCCTGTGGTGTTGAGGGTAGTGATCCTGACAAGGTGCAAGACCTGGAGCGTTTGGTGCTTTCCGTACTTGAGGATGTGGCTGAAAACGGCGTGCCGCAAGAGCGATTGGAAGCGGTGTTACATCAGTTGGAGTTAAGTCAGCGAGAAATTTCAGGGGATTCCTATCCTTATGGTTTACAACTGATTCTGGCAGGCTTGTCGCCAATGCTGCATGGTGGCGACCCCGTGGCCTTGCTTGATCTGGATCCGGTGCTGGAGCGCTTGCGTGAGCAGATCAAAGATCCTCAATACATTCAAAAGCGCGTTAAGAAACTGCTATTGGACAACGCCCATCGCGTAACGCTCATCCTTAAGCCGGATCAGGGTTATGAGAAGGTGCGTAATAAGCTGATGCTTGCCGAGTTGGCTGCGAAAAAATCCGCATTAAGCGAGGAAGAAGCCCAGCAAGTTATCGCCAAGGCAGCAGAGTTGAAAAAACGTCAGGAAAGCAAAGACGATGAATCGATACTGCCAAAGGTTGGTATTGAGGATGTGCCGGTTGAGCTTTACACGCCGACAAGCAAGTTGATGCCGGACGGAGCTGACCAGACGAAGATCACCGCTTATGAGCAAGGTACTAATGGACTCGTTTATACCCAGGTTATTTTCGATTTGCCTGAATTGACTGAGCAGGAGCAGGCTTTGCTACCTATCTACACGGCAGTGACCACAGAGCTTGGTGTTGGAGATGCGAGCTACCTGGAGCTGCAAAATCGCCAATCAGCATCGACAGGCGGAATTCATGCGTTTACATCGGTTAAGGGTGATATTGATGATGTTCAAAACGTCCGAGGCGTTTTGGTATTTTCCGGAAAGGCCTTGCGTCGAAATGCGCAAGAGCTCACTTCGCTGATTCATGATTTTATTCGGGGTGTTCGCTACGACGAGTTGGAGCGTATACGCGAACTTGTTGCACAAATCCGAGCTCGTCGTGAGCAATCTGTCGTCAATAGTGGGCACAGTTTGGCGATGGGAGCGGCATCCAGCCAGTATAGTCCTTCGGCTAATCTTACCTATCGTTTGGGTGGGCTGGCAGGTATTCAGGCGCTGAAGGAACTGGATGACAGCTTGTCAGATGAAGGGAAATTGCAAGCGCTTGCCGATCAGTTGAAAAGTATTCATGGCAAGGTGACGCGAATGCCTCGTCAGTATTTGGTTGTGGGTGAGGCCGACGCATTGAATGAGTTGCAGACTTACCTTGCCGAGGAGTCTGTAGGGGCGCCAGCGAGCCTGCCGGCATTTTCACTTCCACCTCTGCGTGACGGCGCAAAGCTTGCGTGGCTTACGAATACGCAGGTTAATTTTTGCGCAAAAGCCTTCCCGACGGTGGCAGTTGAGCATGAGGACTCACCGGCACTATCAGTTCTGGGTGGCTTTTTGCGAAACGGATTTTTGCACCGGGCAATTCGGGAGCAGGGTGGCGCCTATGGCGGTGGTGCAGGGCAGGATAGTGCCAGTGCCTCCTTCCGTTTCTTCTCGTATCGTGACCCGCGATTGACAGAAACGCTGGACGATTTCGACGCATCCGTAAACTGGTTGCTTGAGAATGAGCATGAACCGGAGCAGTTGGAACAGGCTATTTTGGGTGTGATCTCTACGATTGATAAGCCTCGGTCTCCCGCAGGTGAGGCGAAAGGCGATTTTCATAGCGTGCTCTTTGGCAGAACCAAGGAACAGCGTGCCCGTTTCAGGCAGCAGATCCTGTCGGTAACGATGGAGGACCTTAAACGTGTTGCGAAAACTTACCTTAAACCTGAGGTAGCGAGCATTGCCGTTGTTTCAAGTGCGGCGAATGAGACGACCCTTAAAGATCTTGGCCTGGAAATCCACGAGCTTTAACCAACACTGTTTTGATGTTGATCCCGAGCGGCAAGGTGGCCTGGGATCAAATTCTTCCCTGAAGTGAGGATCCCTAACAGCGTCGCTGAAGCCCGGATTGAACCATAATCCGGGTAGCAATTTCTTCGACAGAGTAATCCGTCGTATTCATGTAGGGAATGCGTTCGCGACGATACATCAATTCGACTTCTTCCACTTCATAGTTGCATTGCTTCATGGTTGCGTAGCGCGAGTTTGGTTTTCTTTCGTTACGAATCAGGGACAAGCGTTCAGGATCAATGGTTAGTCCGAAGAGTTTTTCCCGATAATTTTTGAGCAGGGCCGGTAGCTTCTGATCTTCCAGGTCTTCCTCTGTGATCGGGTAGTTGGCTGCCTGAATGCCGTATTGCATCGCCAAATAGAGGCATGCAGGTGTTTTGCCGCTGCGGGATACGCCGATCAGTATCACGTCCGCTTCATCGTACTGCTTGGTGCGGGCGCCATCATCATTGTGCAGAGCGTAGTTTATTGCTTCCATCCGGTACTCATATCCGGAATTCTCGCCGATTCGTGCGCGGCCGATCGTATCGCCGGGCTTAATGCCCAACTCTTCGGTTAAGGGGCCAAGAAATGCAGCGAACACATCGATTTGTAGCGCGTTACTGCTGGAAATAATTTGACGTAAGCGGTCATCCACCAGGGTGTCGAAAACGATAGGTCGGGCGCCGTCCAGTTCTGCTCGCTGATTAATGCGTTCGACAATCTCCTGCGCTTTCTCGGGGCTGTCGACATAGGGCAAGGTTTCTTTCTCAAACCGAATGGAATCAAAGCGTTTCAGAAGACTCAGTCCCAGCGCTTCGCTTGTAATACCTGTTCCGTCCGAAATGAAAAAAGCCGTACGTTTAGCGGTCATGATTAGTGGGCATCCTGTTATCTTTATTGCTCACACAACTAAGTTTTACTTATAGAAGTGATTCAAACTCTCTACTAAATTAAGCTAGCATAAAGTGTTATGATACGCACCTTATTAAATCGGTCAGGTAGCTGGTCGATTGCACTGTTCTAGAGGAGTTTCGTCTTGCAGGAATATATCGTTTGGTTTGATCAACTTGGGATGAATGACGTTGACCGGGTTGGAGGAAAGAATGCCTCACTTGGGGAAATGATCGCTAACCTGGAGCATGCCGGTGTGCGTGTCCCTGGTGGTTTCGCAACGACCGCTTATGCGTTCAATCAGTTTTTGCAAAGCGATGGTCTTGCCGATCGTATTCATGCCCGCCTTGATGCTCTGGATGTTGATGACGTTAACAGGCTTGTTGAAACCGGTGCTGAAATTCGGGCCTGGGTAATGGACGCACCGTTTCCTCCCGAGCTTGATGCTGAACTGGAAAAAGCCTTCGCTGAACTACAGGACGGCAATGAGCACATGGCTGTTGCGGTTCGCTCTTCTGCGACAGCAGAGGATTTGCCCGAAGCCTCTTTTGCCGGGCAACAAGAGACATTCCTGAATGTAAAAGGGATTGATGACCTCAAGCACAGAGTGAAAGAGGTTTTTGCTTCCTTGTTCAACGATCGTGCGATTTCCTACCGCGTGCACCATGGTTTTGCGCATGTCGATGTTGCGCTTTCTGCCGGGGTGCAGAAGATGGTTCGAAGCGAAACGGCTTCAAGTGGAGTTATGTTTACCCTCGATACAGAATCCGGTTTCCGGGATGCAGTATTTATTACCTCATCCTATGGCTTGGGCGAGATGGTTGTTCAGGGCGCAGTGAATCCTGACGAGTTCTATATCCACAAGCCAACCCTTGAAGCGGGTAGACCTGCCATCTTGCGTCGAAATCTAGGTAGCAAGGCCAGCAAAATGATTTACTCGGATGAGCCGGGAAAGCTTGTTGAAACGGTTAAGGTTGATAAGGAAGATCGCTTCCGATTCTCGATCACAGACGAAGATGTTACGGAGTTGACTCGCCAGGCGCTGATTATCGAGAAGCACTATGGCCGTCCCATGGATATTGAGTGGGCAAAAGATGGTGATGACGGGTTGCTTTACATCGTGCAGGCGCGTCCCGAAACAGTGAAAAGTCGTTCAAGTAGCGCGGTTCTGGAACGCTATCTGATGAAAGAGACCGGAACGGTTCTCGTCGAAGGTAGAAGTATCGGCCAGAAGATTGGCAGCGGAACGGTGCGTGTGGTTGACGGTTTGTCTGATATGGATCAGGTGCAAGAAGGGGATGTACTGGTAACAGACATGACTGACCCTGATTGGGAGCCGGTAATGAAACGTGCTTCGGCAATTGTGACTAATCGTGGTGGCCGGACTTGCCATGCCGCGATTATCGCTCGTGAATTAGGTATTCCGGCAGTCGTAGGATGTGGTAATGCGACGGAACGACTCTCCTCCGGCGCCAAAGTCACCGTCTCCTGTGCTGAGGGAGATACCGGTTTTATCTACGATGGCTTGCTTGATTTTGAGCTGCGAGAAAACTCCGTAGACTCGATGCCTGAGTTGCCGTTTAAAATCATGATGAATGTTGGTAACCCGGACCGTGCATTTGATTTCAGTGCGCTTCCAAACGATGGTGTCGGCCTGGCGCGCCTTGAGTTCATTATTAATCGCATGATCGGCGTGCACCCCAAAGCGCTTCTTAACTATGACTCTCTTCCGATGGAAGTACAGGAAACGGTTGCCAAACGAGTTGCAGCGTACAATTCACCAGTCGATTTTTATGTCGATAAGTTGGTTGAAGGTATTTCAACCCTGGCGGCTGCATTTTATCCAAAGAAAGTGATTGTCCGTTTATCAGATTTTAAATCCAACGAATACGCTAACCTGATTGGCGGCAGCCTTTATGAGCCGGAAGAAGAAAACCCGATGCTCGGTTTCCGTGGCGCATCGCGTTACATCTCCGAGACGTTCCGTGACTGCTTCTATCTTGAATGTAAGGCTCTTAAGCGTGTTCGCGAAGAAATGGGGCTGGATAATGTTGAGGTGATGGTTCCTTTCGTTCGTACCGTCGGCGAAGCGAAGCAGGTCATTGATTTGCTTGCATCACAGGGTTTGAAACGAGGCGAGAACGGTTTGCGCATCATCATGATGTGCGAGCTTCCTGGTAACGCACTCTTGGCTGAACAATTCCTTGAGCATTTCGATGGTTTCTCGATCGGATCAAATGATTTGACGCAGTTGACCCTTGGTCTGGATCGCGATTCAGGCATTATTGCTCATTTGTTTGATGAGCGTAATGAGGCAATCAAGATCTTGCTCGCTAGGGCTATTGAGGCGTGTAATGCTGCCGGAAAATATATCGGGATATGTGGGCAGGGGCCTTCTGACCATCCTGATTTGGCGCGCTGGTTGATGGAAAAAGGCATTGATAGTGTCTCCTTAAACCCTGACTCCGTGCTCGATACATGGTTTTATCTTGCTGAAGAAGAACCATCAGAAAACCAATAGGGACAGATAAAAGATATGACTGATAAGAAAATAGTCACACCTGATTTGTGCGACAAATATGAAGATCTTGTTGAAGTTGTGGAGCCAATGTTCCAGAACTTCGGTGGTATTGATGCCTTCGGTGGCGAGATCGTGACGGTGAAATGCTTCGAGGATAACTCAATCGTCAAGGAGCAGGTTGGATTGCCTGGCGAAGGCCGGGTAATGGTCGTTGACGGCGGCGGCTCGAAGCGTAACGCTTTGTTAGGCGATATGCTCGCCGAAAAAGCGGCCTCAAACGGTTGGGCCGGGCTAATTATTTACGGCTGTATCAGGGACGTAGACGTTATTCGTCAAACACAATTGGGAGTACAGGCCTTAGCCTGCAACCCCAGGAAGACCGACAAACGTGGTTTGGGAGATTTGAATGTCGACGTTAAATTTGGCGGCGTTGTATTTAAACCTGGCCACTATGTTTATGCGGATAACAATGGCGTGATTGTCTCTCCAGAACCTCTGGAAATGCCTTAGCTACCCGCTTGAAATCATCGGGTTTTGTTTAATGAAACTCGATGATTTCAGCACCTACCAAATAGCCTTCAGGGCCATTACTGGCACAACGCACTATTTTGAGTGTGGCTTTCAAATCAGCTGTAAGGTCTGTTCCTGATTTAATCAGGGTCCGACATGTTGCACCTTCAGGCAAGGCTGTTTTTACCCGAAACATCAAACCAGTGCCGCTCAGGTTAAAACAGAACGCAGGGTAAACCTCGCCTGTTTCTGTCATGGTGATTTCAATGTCTGTGTTAAGGGTCATCCGATGGAAGCTGCGCTTTTCGGAATGGTCGCGTTGAGAAATCTGTGCTTGTGCGTAAGTCATAATTCCTGACCTCTCTTATTTTCACTTAATATCTAGCAGATAGAGTAAGGATAAGCCAAAAATACCGAGGAAAAGCACATTACAAAAAGGTAGGGCACGAGAGTGTCTACTGTGTCTCAGCGTGCCACGATGTTTTACAAAAGCGGGGGGCAAGTCGCAATCAGGCCCAGCTGTCGTTTTTCTTGCCTGGCTTTAAAAGCGGGATGATCAGAGCCAGAATGATGCCCAGTAGGACAAGGCCACCACCAATCAGCATCATGTTCGATTCGGATTTGTCTTTAAGGCGGGCATTTTCCACTTCCAATAGCTCCAGTTGATTGCGCAACTCTTCGTTACTGTTGCGTAAATCACGGTTGCTGCGATCCAGATTAAGTGCGTCTGCCGAAATAGCCTTTACTCGTGCTAGTTCATCAGAATTGGATGACAGCGATTTGCTGGTTTCGGAGTGCTGGCTTTCCAGTTCTGTATAGGAGCGTTGAAGTGTATTCAGTTTGTCATTGATGTCCTTGTTTTGGGCTCGCAGGGATGAAAGTGCCTTTTCGGCTTGTACCAATTTGTCCCGTGCGATGGGTTCGTTCGTCAGGTACCGGCTTGGCAAATATCCTTCAATTCCGGAAGCAGTTTTTACCAGGGAATAACCGGTTTCCTTGTTCTGTTCAAGGATCTCAATGGCTGTGCCACTAGGTAAGCCTTTGTGGACGATGCGGAAGCTGGTTCCTTCGCCGCTTCGCAAGGGCACGAGCAATGTGTCATCAATATACATGGTCTCTGCCACAGCAGCGCTTGCCAATAATACTGTCGTTAAGAGCGATAAAACGATTTTCTTCATGACGGGCAATATCCTTTTTAGTATCTGAGCGAGGGCTTCAGGGGAGTACTTTCTTGAAGGGCTTAACGACAACGCTGGCATAGACTCCCGCCGCAATGTAGGGGTCTTTGTCAGCCCAGCCCTGTGCTTCCTCGAGGGATGAAAACTCGGCTACAACGAGGCTACCCGTGAAGCCGGCTTCACCTGGATCTTCGTTATCAATCGCTGGATGCGGGCCTGCAATTAGCAAGCGGCCTTCGGATTTTAATGCTTCAAGCCTGGCCAGGTGGTCCGGGCGGGCAGCTTTACGTTTTTCAAGGCTGTTTTCCACATCCGTGGAAATGATTGCGTAATACATAAATTTTCTCAACTGTGGACGATATCTTCCAGCTCAAGGCCGGTAAGTGATTTTATCTTTTTAAACAAGTACAGCATCGCTATGATCATAACGATTACACAGGGAATCGTTATGACAGGGTAGCTCAGCAGATTCATGGTACCAAGCTGGTCGTTAAATTCCGGGGTGCCGCTTGGGCTGGTTACGATGACTTTGGCTAGTACGTAATTGAGAATAGCCGAAAGTAAAAAGGAGCCGGCGAGAATATACGTTGCAACTTTTAGTGCCTGCTCAAACAGCGCTTCCGACTTATGTTCTTCCAGAGCAGCGTTAACTTTATCTATCTGCAGTATCTTATCGTTATAAATAAACGTTTTCACTAAGGGGTAGGGAGTTTTTAGGGAAACAATAGTGCCGATGCCGATGATCAGTGGTATTGCGGCCTCCTTGATGGCTATGTATTTGCTGTCTAGCTCGAGGAGACCTATGCTACTTG
>DAITOW010000054.1:0-12186 GCA_036833965.1 Oleiphilaceae bacterium | reverse complement strand
CCAATGAATTAAAAATTATTGAATTTGTTGGACGCAGGCTTTTAAGTTGTTCGCAGTGTAATCAAAACTGGCAAGTAGTCCCTTTTTTTCAACCAGTTTGAAATACTGAATGGCGACATCAAAGTGGGAATCGGGTGTTTCGGAAAGTACTTTGTCGATATCAAAAGATTGGTTAATTCGAAGAATGATTTCGTAACGAATCTTGTTTTCACCGGCACAGAAGTAATAAGGGTATTCGAGAAGGTCTTTTGCAGGAGTACCTTTCGCCTCATAAACAAGTTTGGCGCATCGGGCATAGTTACTATTGATGACAGAGTAGGCGTTGAGAATACCTTCTTGCTCAAGCAAATTATAAACGGTTTTGATTCGATCCTTCGCTTTGGCGCGACTCAAGGGGAGTGTTTCGAGTGCTGTTTCCTGATTTATACCGCGTTGTGCTAACTGCAGTATGGTTAATTGTTCGAGTGTTAGAAACGCACAGGAGATATAGTCATGCGGAATGTCAGGAGCGGAAGGTGCTTCTTTACTGAAAGCAATTGGTGCTATTAACAGCAGCAACAAAACTGGCAGTGCGCGAAAATTAAATTCAAAGCGGATGAACAAAATGCGTTCCAAAATAAATGTCAGGCCTCTGGAGTGCAAGGTCAACCGTAAATTGCTGACAACGCTCCCCGCAAATCTGGATATTTAAAACTATAGCCCAAATCTATCAGACGCTGAGGAATGATTGTTTGACTATCAAGTAATAATCCCGATCTTTCGCCAAACATGAGCCTAACCACAAAGCCAGGCATGGCGAACAGGCGCGGTCGATGCATTGTCTCGGCCAGAAGATCACTAAACTCCCGGTTGGTTGCCGCTGCCGGCGCGCAGTTATTTACGGGACCCTGCGCAGCCGGAGTCTCGAACAGAAAATGGATTATAGCGACCGCATCGTCCAAATGAATCCATGACATTGCCTGCTCTCCTGAACCCAGAATTGCGCCGAGTCCGAATTTAAAGCTTGGCGAGAGTTTGTCGAGCATGCCTCCATCATCTGAGAGCACGATTCCAGTTCTCAGGTAACATCGTCGTACTGTATTAATTTCAGAGGCAGCGTCTTCCCAGTCGCGACAAAGCTCTGCGGCAAACCCGACACCATGCGGGCCGTTTTCATCATAGTGCGTGTCCGTTGAGGCAGGATAGTATCCAATGGCAGACCCGCTTACCAAACACTCGAAAGGGTGTGGTAAACGGTTACTCAGTTCAGCGATCTGTCTAGTGATGTCGATGCGGCTATGCCTCAAGGCGTTCTTTCGCGATGTGGTCCATGGCCAGTCGACTATGGGCTCTCCCGAGAGGTTCAGGCAATAGCGTATTTTGCTAGAACGGGGAATTTGGTCAAAGTTCGCAATCACTTCCACTTTTCGGCCGATCCGCTTTTCCGCCTGATCTTTGCTTTGACGTGAGAGTACAACCACACTGGCCTCGGGCGGAAGAGAATTAATAAACGCTCTGCCGATCAAGCCGGTGCCGCCGGTAATCAGGTAGTCAATCTCGGTACTCATTTGTCGTCTCGCGAATCGTTCGTTGCTTGCAAATAGTCTCTTGCTGCCTCATGCATGGCTTTAGCGATCGCTGGGTGGTGTCCAATAGGGGGCAAAAGCTCAATGCTCAATTCAAGCTCTTGTTCATACTGGGCAATCATAGCCGGCACATCTTTCTTGAGGTGTCGACCAACCGCAAGGAAGAGCGGCAAGACCTGAACTCGATCATAACCGTCTGCCTTCGCTTTCGTACAGGATTGTTCCAGCGAAGGGGTACTCAACTCCATAAAGGCTAGTTCCGCGTCATCAAAGTCCTCGCGTACCTGCGCGGTCATGTCTACGAATGCGTCAGACCATTCTTTGCTGCTGCTGCCATGAGCCATGAGGATTAGTTTGGTTTTCATATGTCCCTTATACGAATGTGCTTTCAAGGATTACGCTTCTAAACAGCAGTATGGATCTTTCAGCGCAAGATGCAAAAAAATAGCTTATGAGCAATCCGTTACACGCATAACCGCGGTACATAGTGTGGAACAGTTTGTTGTATGGGCATCAAGAGTGCATTGCTTTAGAATGCAGCTCGTTTCGCCTAAAAATTCATCCAGGAAATACTATGTCGTTCAAGGGTACACAAGAATACGTCGCAACTGACGACCTACAACTAGCGGTTAACTCAGCGATCGCGCTTCAGAAGCCGCTTTTAATTAAAGGAGAGCCGGGAACCGGAAAAACCATGCTCGCAGAGCAGTTGGCCAGTTCACTCGGTGCAAAACTCATTCAGTGGCACATCAAGTCCACGACCAAGGCTCAGCAGGGATTATACGAATACGATGCAGTGTCTCGCTTGCGCGACTCGCAACTTGGCGTTGATCGAGTGCATGACATCTCAAACTACATTGTTAAGGGTAAGCTTTGGGAAGCATTTGATGCAGAAGAACGCGTCATTCTGTTGATTGACGAAATTGATAAAGCAGACATCGAGTTTCCCAACGATTTGTTGCTGGAAATCGACAAGATGGAGTTTTACGTTTACGAAACGCAGCAGCGTATCGTTGCCAAACACCGTCCGATTGTTCTCATTACCAGTAACAACGAGAAAGAATTGCCGGACGCATTTTTGCGACGCTGCTTTTTCCATTACATCGACTTTCCTGACGCAGAAACGATGGAAAAGATCGTTGAAGTGCATTATCCGGATATCAAGAAAGAGCTGTTACGAGACGCGCTTGATGTGTTTTTTGATGTGCGAAAGGTGCCAGGCTTGAAGAAGAAGCCAAGTACGAGCGAGTTGATCGATTGGCTCAAGTTACTTATAGCTGACGACATTAGCGAAGCTTTGTTGCGCGAGCGTGATCCGAGCAAGGCAATCCCTCCGCTTTACGGTGCGTTGTTAAAAAATGAGCAGGATGTGCAGTTGTTGCAACGTCTGGCGTTTATGGCGCGCAGAAAGGGCTAGTTATGCTGATTGGATTTTTTGAAGAGGTTCGTCGCTACCGCGTACCGGCTACGATTCGAGAGTTGCTGGATTTAATCTCAGCGCTTGAAAATAAGCTGGTCTTTGCATCGATGGATGACTTTTACTACCTGAGTCGCCTCTGCCTGGTAAAAGATGAGAAACACTTCGATAAGTTCGATCGAGCTTTTGAAAGCTATTTTAAAGGCATCGAAGCGCTAGATGCCCTCTTCAAAGAGCTGATTCCGGAAGATTGGCTAAAGTCCGAGTTGCAGAAGTACCTTTCCGAAGAAGAAAAGGAGCAAATTGAATCCATGGGTGGTTTCGAGGAACTCATGGAAGCTCTTCGTGATCGTCTCGAAAATCAGGAGAAAAAGCACGAAGGCGGGAATCGCATGATCGGTTCCGGTGGTACCTCTCCGTTTGGTCAAAACGGGTATAATCCGGAAGGTGTTCGGATCGGACAGAAGAAAGGTCGTCACGGAAAAGCCGTTAAAGTGTGGGAAAAACGAGGGTATAAGGATCTGGATGGCGACGTGACGCTCGGCATTCGAAATATCAAAGTTGCTCTTCGACGACTCCGCAAGTTTGCAAGGCAAGGCGCGGAAGACGAGCTGGATCTGGATGATACGATTCGCTCAACCGCGCGCAATGCTGGTTTTTTGGATCTTAAACTCGTTCCTGAGCGCCACAATGCTGTGAAGGTGCTGCTGTTTTTCGATATCGGTGGCTCCATGGATCCGCACGTCAAAGTCTGCGAGGAATTGTTTTCGGCTGCTCGCGTAGAGTTCAAACACATGGAGTATTTTTACTTCCATAACTTTATTTACGAAAGCGTGTGGAAAAACAATTTACGGCGGAGTAACGAGACAACTGCATTGTATGACGTGCTGCACAAATATACGCCTGACTATAAGGTGATTTTTGTAGGTGATGCCTCCATGGCGCCTTACGAGATCACTCAACCCGGTGGAAGTATTGAGCACTGGAATGAAGAGGCCGGCGCAATTTGGATGCAACGTGTCATAGAGCATTTTGACAAAGTGGCCTGGATCAATCCTCTTCCTGAGCATTATTGGGGCGAGGGCGGGTCACTCGGCATCACTAAAAACCTGGTCGAAAACCACATGTATCCTATGAGTGTCGAAGGTCTTGAGGCCGCGATGAAGTATTTGAGTCGGTAATCTGTAGTATTCGGTAAAATTTCGGTTAACTTCCTACCTGTTTCACAGTGTTCCTGAATGATCTTGGTAGACTTGCGTAAAATTTTCAACCGAGCTCTACTTTTGGTCACAAAATCAGGAACTTATCGTTTGAAACGCATTATTCACTTCATTTTGGTCGGCCTGATCGCGTTATCGGGCGCCCGTTTTGCAGGCGCGGCAGGTCAGAACGACACCTCATCAACAGAGCTTGCTAACGAGGCAAGAGCGCTCAAAGCGGACATTCTGCAGCTTAGTCAGGACCTTGCCAATCTTGAACAGGCATTACTTTATCCCCCTGATGTTAAGTTCGGGGTTTTTCTCAGCTTAAGCGAACGAACTGGCTTTAAGCTAGATTCGATCGAAATCTTTGTTGACGATACTTTGGTTTCATCACATCTATATCAGCAAGAAGACTTGCGTTCTCTGCAAAACGGTGGTCTGCAACAGCTTTATATCGGCAGTGTAGCGCCGGGGAATCATAAGCTTACGGCAAGCTTTAACGGTCAGGGTCGCACAGGCGGATACTTCAAACGTAAAAAGGCGCTTAACTTTGATAAGAGTAATGAGGCGCGTTTCATTCAGCTTATCGTTTCCGAGAACCCGACAACGGGCGAACCGATCTTTAAGGTCAAGCAGTGGTAGCGGTTTAAATTCGTGCGATTCATGTTTATCAAGAAAGGCGTCCGGTTTTCCTTGTTAAGAGTAATCTTGCTGTGCTTGTTTTGTGGCTCAGCGTTTAGCGCTAGTAAGCACACGCAGCAGTTGCCTGTCGATATTAGAGAAGGCTTGCTCGAATACCACCTTGACAGAAAAAACTACTTCAGCGTTTTAACCTTGTTACAGGCTGAAGAACGCAAGCTTTATCCGCTACATGTTGCGATCGCGCAATACCACCTTGGGCTTGACCAGAGTTTCAGTGTTGAGAAACTGGATGAGCATGTCCGTGAGTTGCAAGATTCTGATGGGGCCCGCTTAAGGCTTGCATCATTACTATACAGTCAGGGAGATTGTAAAAACGCACTCAAATATCTCAAAGGCAAGGCAAAGGGACTCAATTCAGCCCTACAAACTCAAAGGGCTTATCTTCGAGCCCAGTGTTTTATCCAACTGGGAAACAACAATTTTGCGGCTCAGGCGTTAAGTCAGGCGCTCGAAGGGGAGTGGGCGGCTACGGCTTATTACAACCTTGCAGCCGATTATGCCGCTACGAGCAGCAATCCGCGCCGCGCATTGCTCTCACTGAAAGTCGCAAGAGATATCAATCAGGGCATTGATCTTTCTGAGTCGGAGCTTACCAACCGCATCAACCTTAGCGCTGGTGCGTTGTATTTGGATAACGATAAACCGGACCTGGCGAATGAGTTTTTCAATCAGATTGCTATGGACTCGGTGTATGTCACGCAGGCCTTATATTTGTCCGGCTTGGCCAAAAATGCTACTCAGGACTATCGCGGGGCGATCCAGTCGTGGCTGGCGAGTCAACAATTTGGCCTGGCATCGCCTGGTGTTGCTGAATCTCTTATCGCCATCCCTCATGCGCAGTCTGCATCGGGTTTTCAAACGGACGCTCTCGAGTCATTTATCAAGGCCAGTAAGCAGTTTCAAGACGAACAAGAGAACATTGCAAAGCTGATTACAGCGATCGACAAGTATGGTGCCATCGAGGTATTACTGGAAGAGAAGCCCCGCGCAGAATTGCAATGGTTCCTTGATCGCTCAAACTCGACGAACACACAGCGCGCAATGTACATGCGGTATCTTGGTCAGTCCGAAGATTTGATGGCGCTGTTTGAAGAGTATTCACAGATTAAATCAATCGACATCAATCTTGAAAACCAGCTCGCTCAGCTGGCAAGTCTCAAGCAAACTCTTAGCGCCCAGTTACGTGTGATCAATTCAAAGCAAAGTAAGGCGAATTTTGCTGCGCTGCAGGCCAATTCACTTGAACTTAAGAAGAGGATTGCCCAACTTGAGGCACAAATGACAAGTGGCGATCTACAGAAAACTCATGATTTGGTGGCTGCGCTTGAAGAAAGACTTGGTGGGGCACAACAGGCTGCGAAGAAACGTGCTGAAGAAATTCCATCGCAGATCAGCGAAATCGAAAAAGCGAGCAAGAGAATAGCGGCAGTCCGAAAGCGTATTGACTCCTTTTTCAGGAAGCTCGACAAGGAAGCTAGTGCGTTGAGTAAATCCCGACTGTCTGAGTTGAAACTGGCTCTGGCAAGTTATTACGAACAGGCAGAGCTCGGACTTGTTCAAATTCTAGAGGTGCAAGCAAGGTTAAGAACCAAAAGAACGAACTTGCTGGACGGGAGGTATCAGTAATGATCTCCCTCAATTTGGAATCTTTACTCAACTCAAGTTTGCTTTACTTTGGCTTGAAGTCATCCGCTTCCGAGGCGAAATTGGCAGCTAATATCCGCAAAAAAACCTGCTTATTTCTTTGCCTTTTATCCCTCATACCTGCCGTTGGTTCAGCAAATGAGAGTTTTACCGTCAATTTCGGTGAGGACGTTGAAGCCAAGACAATCGGTGATCTCCGTCCAAAGGTACTAGCTCTTAAGAAAAAACCCATCCCCGATGTATCGATTGAATATGTCATGAAACGTTATCGCAAGCTTTTCGAGAACGCGAAAAGTCCCGACGTAAAAATCGAAGCTCTGGACAGGCTTAATAGCTTAAGCGCCAGTTTTGGCATTACGGAAAAGGATCTTACAGTTGACCCTTACGTCCAGGCAGAAGTAATTCTGGATACCTATCAACGCATCGTTGATTCGGGCGGAAGTTACCAGCGCATGGATGAGTTGCTTTACCAAACAGCGAAGGCGACTGCCTTTACTGGCGATATACTTGAATCCATAAAGCGCCTCGAACTATTGGTCGGGCTTTATCCAAAATCGCCTTTAGTAGAAGAAGCCCTGTTTCGCCTTGCCGAGAACTATTTTGATCTGGCGGAATTCAATAGGGCGAAAGATTATTACCAACGCCTTATAGACCGCACGCAAGCGCCCCGCTTGAAGGCTTTCAGTCAGTACAAGCTTGCATGGGCTAACTATCGTTTGGAGCGCGAATCTGAATCGCTCACGTTGCTAGCCGGTCTGTTCGACGCCTATCCGGGGGTTTACAACGCCCTGATGACAACCGACTTGAATGATATTCCGCTGAAACCGAGCGCGTTTCGCGGATTCGACCTACAGCCCGAAACCGGCTTGCTGGCTGACGGTGTTCGCTTATTGGCTATTCTCAATACAAAAGGTGATCGTATTGCAAATATCAAAGCAAGCGCTGCCAGTTTGGGAGGCAGCAGTCGGGAGCTTCTGGTGCTGAGATCTCTCGTCGATCAACTTAGCGCGAAAAAACGTCACTTCGATGCCGCCCGTCTCATTGAGGGATACACGGAAGATAAGGGGCTGCAAAGTGAGCCGGGAAGAGCGCGCGGCAGGGAGCTATTTAGTTATTCTCTAAGAGCGATCGATCTGTACGCTGAAGGTGGTCATACAATCGAGTCCTGGAAGGCGAAGTCAAACCTGGTTGAGCGCTTCGGTATTCGTTCGGACTTCTGGAAGAGTGCAAGCAGTCAAGTACAAGAAGGCATCCGAGAAGACTTGATTGTGGTTACTGGCGAGTTGGCGCATTTGAACTTCGTTCGCATGCAAGAGGCCACTGTTGTGGACCAGCGCAAGGTGCGTGATGCAAAGCAGGCCGCCAGTTATTATTTGCAGTTAGCAGCGTTAACTCCAAACACGGTTCAGTCTTACGAATCCATGTATTTGGCAGCACAAGCGCTTGAGATTGCCGGGCAAACGAATAAGGCCGGGGAGTTATATGTGGCTGCTGGGTATTCGCCTCTCCAGCATCCTTACCAGGATAAAGCAGCGTACTCTGCTTTTTACTTGGCTAGTTCGGAAAACGGGGGGGCCGGAGATGGGGCCGCGCAACAGGCGCAATGGTCTGATCGACAGTTTGATCTGGCAAAACGATATTTGGATCAATTTCCTGAGCACGAAGCGGCAGCCTCTACCGCCCTGGCCGTATCCAAAGGCTATGTAAACGCGGGTCGTAATGCTGAAGCTTTAGCAATTCACGAATCATTTGGTGTATTTACAAAGGCGACTCCCGCACAAGTGCTGACAAATTCTATAGCGCTCGCAGCAATGTATTATAACGCCGCACAAAATTATGACGCGTTCAAAAAAGCCGAGCGCCAATACCTGTCCGCACTGGAACTCGCTCAAAAGGCCGTTGGCGGCAACGCATCTGTTGTATCGAATGTTGACGCTGCCACTGAACAATCCACATTTACCCGAATAAAAGATGGTGTCGTCAACTCGCGCTTTAACCTCGCGGAGCAGGCGGCGACCCCTGATCTGCGTATTCAGCATTATGTGTCGATCTTTGAAGAATATCCGGAGCACCAACTGGCCGTCGATTCTGCTTTCAATGCTGCGAGCGTAGCGGTTCAGAACAGCATGTGGCAGAAGGGTGCGGCCATGCATCAGGTTTTCCTCGAGGCGTTTCCTTCGCATGAGCTTGTCGCGGTTAGCAGACAACAGCTTATCGTTGCGCTTGAAGCTCTGGGTCGAACTCAAGAAGCTGCGGATACACTAATGGTACAGGCTGACCGGCTTCTTGGAGTTGATGATACGTTATCTGCAAATTCCGCTTATACAGCAGCCGGGTATTATGCCGACAATGAGTTTCCTGTTCTGGCGGCACAGAGCTATCAGTGGTTATTGTCTTCTCATCCTGAAAGAACCAGACTTGGAGTCGAGGCGCTTGCTTATCTTGCGGCAGTGGCTGATGTGAGAGGTGAAACAAAACTTGCCGCAGCTGAGCGTCTTGTTTCGTATGTTGAGGAGCATGAGTTGGATGATGCACGGAGCGCAACGCTTGCAGCTGAAAATGCACTTCAAATCGCTTCAGCGCAACGGGATAAGTTTAATAAGCTCAAAATTACCCAGCCGTTTAAGGCAAGTTTGAAGCAGAAAACGGCTGCGCTCGACCTGTGTACAAGGGCGTATAAGCGGGTCGTTAAATTCGGCGTGAGCGAATATACCAACGCTGCCCGTTTTGAAATGGCCGATATTTATCAAGGTTTGGCTCATGCGATTATGGATTCGGAGAGACCAAGTGGACTCAGTCCGCTTGAACAGGAACAATATGCTATTTTGCTGGAGGAGCAGGCGATTCCCATCGAAGAGGAAGCGATTGCGCTTCACGAACAGAATGTGAAAGCGCGAGGGACGGGGCAGGCGGATGAGTGGATTGTCGCGAGTTACAATGCGCTGGCGCGTCTTAATCCGAGCTTGTACGAAAGACCAATTATAGGACCGACCCATGCGCCTGTTAGCTACTAGACTTACCATAATCTGTTTCGTGGTCACACTCTTGGCTGGATGTGTTGCCAAGCAGGTTAAGCCTCAGGAGCAAACTGCTACTGTCGAGACGCTCGTTGTTCCTCCAATCAAACCTGAAGATCAGCCCCGAATGAAAGCTTTGGAAGAAGCAATGCAATCCGGTGACTTGCAACTGGCGGAAGGCTTGGCGACTGAATTAATTCGCGATTACCCAAATCATCCTGCGCTACATATCAATTTGGGTGCGATCGATATAAGGCTCGAGCAATTTCAGGCAGCGCTGGAGCATCTTGAAATTGGCTGCCGTATGAATTCTTCTAACCCGTATTGCCCTCTCTTTGAAGGGCAGGCTCTGCTCGGGTTGGCAAAATATGATGAAGCTGAGAAGGCCTATCAGCGAGCATTGAAACTTGACCCGAATTCTCTGTATGCACATTACGGTTTAGGGGTTATTTACGACCTGTATATTATTGATTATGACAAGGCTGAAGAGCATTACGATCAATTTCTTAATAATGCAGGTGAGGATGTGCCTGCGACGGAAATAAAGCGCGTGACGCTCTGGAAAAAACTGTTAAAAAGGAAAAGCTCATAATGGAGATCAGGATCCGGAAGTTGCAATTTTTCGGTACCCGCTTTTTGCTCCCGGTACTTGCGTTCATGTTCTCAATAGAAAACGTTGTTGCCAGCCAAAATCAAGCTGAGCAGATCAAAACCATCGCGATCATTGGTAATTCTGAACTGCCAAAGGTAGAAGTATCTTTACCTTGGCGGGTTGCGAGTGACAAGGACGCGACGAAGATAGAGCTAACACCAAAGCAGATGCCCGATGCCTTGAAATCAACGGATATCGGGGAGCATAAACAGCGTGTATATTTTGAGCGATACATTAAAGTATCAACCGAATCCTTCACGAATTGAAATTCACACACTATTGTTAATATAAACGCTAAGCTAAAAGACGCGCACAAGGGAGGCAGCATTGGATACGGTGGTTAAGTTTTTTCAGGATGGCGGGACATTCATGTATCCCATTGCGGTTGTTCTGGCAATTGGTTTGGCGATCGCTATAGAGCGTTTTATTTATTTGAGTGGTGCCAAGGCAACCAACCGTCGTGTATTTGAAGACGAACTTCTCCCTTTGCTGCTTAAGAATGAGTTTGTAAAAGCTGCAGAAAAAGCGAGAGCCGGCACAGCGGCCATTTCGACAATGCTTGATATCGGGCTCACCCGACACAATGCGGGGCGGTCGCGCGAAGAAATCGAATACTCGATGGAAGAGTCGCTGATGGAGATTCTCCCAAGACTCGAGAAGAGAACCCCTTATCTGGCGATGCTTGCAAATGTAGCCACTCTTTTAGGATTGCTGGGAACGATCATAGGCTTGATTGCTGCGTTCACTGCTGTTGCAAACGCAGATCCTGCACAAAAAGCCAATTTGCTGTCACAGAGTATCTCAGTAGCAATGAATACGACTGCATTCGGTTTGATGGCTGCAATCCCTTTGCTGCTGATTCACTCTTATCTGCAAGCGAAGACTAATGAGATTGTCGACAGTTTTGAAATGGCAGGGATTAAAGTATTGAACTTGTGTGCTTCCAGCCGTTCTTAGGTATTCATTCAATACGTAGCCGATGTCATCGCTTCTAGCTCATCAAAACCTACCTTGGACTAATGTTCGTTCAGAACAGAGCCTATTTCGAGCAACGCTCGCAATGGTTCTCGTGCTGTTTGTCGCATTTGCGCTAGTAATAAGTATTTATAAAGTCCCTGAAGCGGATAGGGAAAGCCTCGAAGAATTGCCTCCTCAGCTTGCCAAGCTGTTAAAGGAATCAAAAGCCAAGAAGGTAGAGGTTAAAAAACAGGAAAAACCTAAAGAAATTCCCGTTGAAACGAAGCCTAAGGTCGAGCCGGTTAAGCCGAAGGTTCCACCTGTCGTCGTGCCAAAACCAAAACCTGCACCAAAAGAATCTGTCCGAAAGCAAAAGGAACTAAAAGAGACCCAAAAGAGTACCGCTAAGCAAATCGAGCAAGCCCGAGCCGTAGCCAAGCAAAGCGGAATTCTTGCCATGCAATCAGAAATGCAAGCCTTGAGCAGTTCGGTGTCTTCCAGTGCTTTTACCAGCGAGGCTGGCACGAGAAAACAGACATCCGCCACCACCGCAGCGGCACAAGTTGCAACGGTAGATGAATCTGCTTTAGCTGTATCATCCAGCGGCAAGGCGGCAGCGGCTCAAAGCTCAGGAAGTGAAGGTATTGCTCTTGATAGCAGAGGGGCTGAAACACTGGCAGCAACTCAAGATGAAGTCGCGCTCGCTAAGGCTGAAAGAGAAGCGAGCGATACCCGCAAACAAGAGGATATTCAGATTGTTGTCGAAGGACTGCGTTCAACGTTCAATCTGCTTTATAACCGTGCGCTTCGGGACGATCCGTTCCTGGAAGGCAAGCTTGTTCTTTCAGTGCTTATTGAAGCAAATGGCGTAGTATCCAATGTCGATGTTGTAGAGAATACGCTCGATAATGAGCCCTTCGTGACAAAGCTGATCACGAGAATGAAACTCACTAATTTCGGCGCATCAGGCTCTAAGCCATCAACTCAAACCCTGCCGTTTGAGTTCACCCCAAGCTGACAAGGCCATAAT
>DAITOW010000053.1:0-12196 GCA_036833965.1 Oleiphilaceae bacterium | reverse complement strand
TTGTTGAGGCTGATGGCACAAAGCTGGGTCAACGGGTTCTTCCTGTCGACAAGGCCGGTTTGTACGTCCCAGGCGGTAAAGCAGCTTATCCTTCGTCGGTATTGATGAATGCCATTCCTGCTAAAGTGGCTGGCGTAGAAGAGGTTATCATGGTGGTTCCCACTCCAAAAGGTGATGTGAACCAGCTCGTGCTGGCTGCCGCGGCAGTTTGTGAAGTGGATCGTGTGTTTACTGTTGGCGGCGCGCAGGCGGTTGCAGCCCTTGCCTATGGTACTGAAACGATCCCCGGTGTTGACAAGATCGTGGGGCCGGGCAACATTTATGTGGCAACGGCCAAGCGTGAAGTCTTTGGCCAGGTTGGCATTGATATGATTGCCGGCCCATCTGAAATTCTGGTTATTTGTGATGGCAAGACAGATCCGGACTGGATTGCAATGGATTTGTTCTCACAGGCAGAGCACGATGAAAATGCGCAGGCGATTCTGATTTCGCCAGATGCAGAGTTCCTGGCAAAGGTTGAAGCTAGCATTCACTCATTGCTGCCAACGATGGAGCGAAAAGACATTATTGAGGTGTCCGTCGCGAATCGAGCTGCGTTTATTAAAGTCGACTCGTTAGAGCAGGCGGCTCACGTCAGCAATCGTATTGCACCGGAGCACCTGGAGTTATCTGTTGAAGATCCGGAGGCGCTTCTGGAGCATGTGCGTCATGCAGGCGCGATCTTTATGGGGCGCTACACTGCGGAGGCGTTGGGTGACTACTGTGCTGGACCGAATCACGTGTTGCCGACCTCTGGCACTGCTCGCTTTTCGTCGCCGCTTGGTGTTTATGATTTTCAAAAACGCTCTTCAATTATTTATTTTTCTGAAGATGGCGCGAGTGAGCAGGGCAAAGTTGCTTCTGTCTTGGCGCGAGGCGAAGGCCTGGGTGCGCACGCAAGATCTGCAGAGTACCGAATCAAAAAAGATTAAAGAAAATATGTATGCACTGTGGGTGGGCCTTCATCCTCGGTGCATCGATAAATATCCTCCTTGGGTGTTCCATGACAAATACACTTTCTTTTAACGCCGATGCTTTTGCTGAATCTCTTGTCCGACAAGAAATTCGTGCGATGCACTCTTATCATGTTCCTGACGCAAAGGGTTTTCTGAAACTGGATGCGATGGAGAATCCTAATCCATGGCCCGGTGAGTTAGAGGCCGCGTGGCTGGAGAAAATGAAGACGGTAGGCGTCAATCGCTACCCCGATCCCTCGTGTGCCGAACTGAAGGCAGGCATCCGAGGCTTACTCAAGCTTGATGCCTTGGAACGTTCTGCCGAGCTCGAGCTGGATATTTTGCTCGGCAATGGTTCAGACGAAATTATCCAAATACTAGCAATGGCTCTTGCCAGTAAAGAGCGCGGTATTTTTGGTGTTGAGCCGAGCTTTGTGATGTATCGAATGATTGCCGCATTTGTTGGCGTAGATTACAAGTCTGTTGATTTGAATTCTGACTTTAGCCTGAATCTGCCGGAGACGCTTGCAGCGATCAACGAGCATAATCCTGCGCTCGTATTTTTGGCTGCGCCAAATAATCCGACAGGGAATGTGTTTAAAGAGAATGAAATTGAGCAGATTGTCGAAGCGACACAGGGTCTTGTGGTGCTCGATGAGGCGTATATGGCCTTTACGGAGAGTGATCTTCTCGGTTTTATTGCTCGATACCCCAATGTTGTAGTGATGCGCACATTCTCTAAGGTTGGCTTGGCTGGTCTCAGACTTGGCTTCCTTGTTGGCGCGAAAGCGTGGCTCTCGCAGTTCGAGAAGCTGCGTTTGCCATACAATATCAACGCTTTGACGCAGGCAAGCGCGAGCTTGGCGATTGAGCATTATGATATGTTAGCCGCTCAATGCGAGGAGCTAAAAGTTGCGCGCAAAGAGTTGACGGAAATGTTGCGGGCAATTGACGATATTGAGGTGTTCGACAGTGAGGCGAATTTTATTCTTGTCCGCTGTTTAAAGGCACCTGCAAAGCAAGTCTTTGAAGAAATGAAGGCGGAAGGAGTGCTCATAAAATGTCTGGATGGTGCACATTTTCTGCTTGATAGTTGTTTACGTTTAACGGTTGGTTCAAAGCAAGATAACCAGTTAATGGTTGATGCTTTGCAGCGGGTTCTTAAGAGGCTCGTTTAAAGGGTATTTCTTTGGGTTGCTTGATGAGGTTGCTGCAATGATTGATCGTGTTCATCTGGATGATTATTTGAACGAGTTGCTGGGCATTTCGACCATCAAGGATTATTGCCCTAACGGTTTGCAAGTCGAGGGTCGCGCAGAGATCGGAAAGATTGTCGGTGGAGTCACAGCTTCACAGGCATTGATTGATCGAGCGATTGAGGAGCAGGCCGACGCTATTCTGGTTCATCATGGTTATTTTTGGAGAGGCGAAAGAGAGCCGATTGTTGGAATAAAACGCGATCGAATCAAAGCCTTGCTCTCCCATGATATCAATTTGTTCGCCTATCACTTGCCTCTCGATATTCATCCGGAGTTTGGCAATAACGTTCAGCTCGCAGAGCTACTAGGGTTCAAGATCAAGGGTGGACTAGAGCCGGATAACCGTCAGAGCGTTGGTTTGGCCGGGGAATTGAGTGTACCTATGAGTGCTGAGACTGTTCGTCGCCACATCAGTGAAGTGCTGGGTCGGGATGCAGTAATGATCGGTGACGCAGATAAGCCGCTGAAGTCTATAGCCTGGTGCACCGGTGCTGCGCAGAGCATGATTGATAAGGCTGTAGATTTGGGAGTCGATGCCTATATCAGTGGTGAAATCTCAGAGCCGACGGTGCATGTCGCGAGAGAAACGGGTGTGGTTTATTTTTCTGCCGGACATCATGCTACGGAGCGCTACGGCGTTAAAGCCTTGGGCGAGCATCTTGCAAGTCAATTTGATATCGAGTTCTGTTTTATCGATATCGATAATCCTGTTTGATGCACTTATTTCTGTTTGTATTCTCGCTCTAGCTGCTCGTCAAACTCTCTCATATCTTCACCCTCAAATCCGAATCCCTCAGAGAGTGTGCCTCCTTTTTCGGGCGCATTCTTGGGTGCGTAATCCATAGGTGGGGCGACATCGGTGTCAGGGATCTCTATGGTATGGCCGCGATGGCTGGGCGTTGATCGAGAGCTGAAATTCAAGCTCAAAAGCTCTTCAACATCGCCGCCTTCGCAGAGTTTGCGAGCGCCACTGGCGAGTTGCTCGTTCACTTCTCTGTAACTTTTATTGAGCGTTTGAACCTTGCGCGCTGTGTCCATGAAATGTGCTGTCACATCGGCTTGATAGCGTGTGAATCGGTCTTCTGTTTCGGTAAGTTTTTGCTGCAGCCTGGTTACTTTTCTTGCATCACTAGCTGTTTTCTTTTGCAATAACATGCCAACAAGAATACCTAGTACAAATAAGCCAAATGCGGCAATGAGCTGAATACTTGTTTCTGTCACGCGGGCTCCGTCCTGATTTAGTTAACAGCAAAACGATACTAAAACCCTTTCGACACTAAGACAATAGCTGTGACTCCGATACGCGAGTTCTGCAGAATTATTGGCCTTTCTCGTCGGTTCACGGCAAAATATGCGCCGCTCAAATTTTGGCCCTTAAATCACTCCCGTTTCGTTAGTAGGTTAAGTGTTATGTCGACTCTTCCATTATCTCCGCTTCAGCGTTATCTGCGTGACCTGGATAAAGAAGGTTTTATTGAAGATGCTGCTCAGAGAATGGCGGTTGAAAAGCTGCAACAGCTATACGAGGCCTTGATTGTTGACGAGCAGTTGCGGACAAAGCAGGCAGCGAGTTGGTTTGGTAAATTTCGAAAGAAGAATAATGCGCCTGTTAAAGGTTTGTACTTTTGGGGTGGTGTTGGTCGCGGCAAAACCTACCTCATGGATAATTTCTATGAGAGCTTGCCATTTGATCGCAAGATGCGAATCCATTTTCACCGTTTCATGCAGAGAGTTCATTCAGAGCTTACGAGTCTGAAGAATCAATCAGACCCTCTGCTCATTGTTGCCGATAGATTAGCAGCGGAAACCCGTATTATTTGCTTCGATGAGTTTTTTGTCTCTGATATTGGCGATGCCATGATCCTTGCCGGTTTGATGGGAGCATTATTTGAAAGGGGCGTTAGCCTTGTCTGTACGTCAAATATAGTTCCTGATGGTCTTTATAAGGATGGATTGCAACGGGCTCGTTTCTTGCCCGCGATTGAACTCGTTAAGAAGTATACCGAGGTGGTAAATGTTGATGGCGGAACGGACTATCGCTTGCGCACCCTGCAGCAGGCTGAGTTGTACCATCACCCGCTTGATGAACAGGCAACGCGAAATCTCGAAAAGTATTTTACCCAGTTGGCACTGGAAGGTAGCAGTAGTAAAAGCCTGAAGCTACAAGTGAATGGGCGTGATATCAAGGCAGAGCGTCATGCTGACGACGTGGTATGGTTTGACTTCAAGTCCTTGTGTGACGGGCCGCGCAGCCAAAACGACTATATCGAGTTGGCTCGCGAGTTTCATGCGGTGATTTTAAGCAATGTGCCTCGCATGGGCTCTGATAATGACGACCAGGCGCGCCGGTTTATCAATTTGATTGATGAGTTTTATGACCGCAATGTGAAGCTGATTGTTTCTGCAGAGGCAGCGATTCATGAATTGTATACTGGTGGTCGGCTGAGTTTTGAGTTTGAGCGGACGGAAAGTCGTCTGCTGGAAATGCAAAGTCAGGAATATCTCGCTTCGGAGCACCGCGCCTAGCGCGGGCTCGTATCCCATATTTTTCTTGCAGTATCGATAAAGGCGAGAGCAGCCTTGCCCAAGCGCTTTTTGTTATAGCTCACTGCGCCCAGTTGTCGCTTGATTACGGGATCTTTGACAGGAAGTACGTATAAGTCCTCATCAATCATCGTGTTCGGCAGAACAGACCAGCCCATACCAACGCTTGCCATCATTTTCATGGTTTCAAGATAGTTCGTTGGAATGTTGGCGTTTAGCGATAGACCGTGTTTGTCGAATACCTTGGCGACAATCCGGTAGGTAAGGGTGGATTGTGACGGCAGTATGGCATTGTGTTGTGATAATTCACTTGGTCCAATGGAGGCAAGCGATGTCAGCTCATGTTCTTTGCCGCAGACAAAACTCATGGGGTCCTGCCATATCAAGTGTGTTGTAAAATCCTCCCTGACTTTTTTGGGGATGGTTATGAATGCCAGGTCGGCTGTGTTTTCCTGGAGAAGATTGTAAGCACTCTCCGAGTCCAGAAAATTGAGCTGTAGATCCACTGCGGGATAGGCGCTTGCAAACTCTCTCAAGATCAAAGGTAGACGGTGCAAGCCAATATGGTGGCTCGCAACAATTCTTAGTTTGCCAGAAACCTCGCCACTCTCGTCTTTGACTGCTTGTTTGGCATTGTCGTATTCATGAAGAATATTCAGAGCGTGCGGGAGCAGCGCTTCTCCCGCTTCAGTAAGTCTAATCTCCCTTTGCAGGCGCTCAAACAGCTTGGTTTCCAGTCGGTTTTCCAGATTTTGGATGCGTTTTGTGACCGCTGGTTGCGTAATATGCAGAGCTTCTGCTGCCTTCGAAAACGACCCTTCGTTCAGTACAGTGATGAATGCCATTAGCGATTCAATATCCATGTGTTCCACTCCTGTCTTGGTATTCCATATTGGAATTATATCAATAAAAAATATGAATTTGTTTTATTGGTTTCAGATGATTAATATTCGTGCAATTGGTGGTGTGTCGAAAGATATGCCGGTTTCCAGGGTCTGGCTTAATGTTGGTACTTATGAGTAAGAAAACGCTATACGACAAATTGTGGGATGCGCACGTAGTAGCCGAGCGCGATGACGGTTCCTCTCTAATCTATATCGATCGGCAGTTGCTTCATGAAGTAACGTCTCCTCAAGCATTTGAGGGGCTGCGGATTGCAGGAAGGGCACCATGGCGTATTGATGCGAACCTTGCGACTCCTGATCACAATGTTCCGACGACCGAGCGCAGCACCGGTGTGGCGGGTATTGAGGATCCGGTATCAAGAATTCAGGTTCAGACTCTTGATGATAACTGCGATGAGTTCGGGATTGTCGAATTCAAGATGGCTGATCAGCGTCAGGGTATTGTGCATGTTATCGGTCCAGAGCAGGGCGCGACCTTGCCCGGTATGACTGTGGTTTGTGGTGATTCTCACACTTCCACGCATGGTGCTTTTGGTGCGTTAGCGCATGGTATTGGTACATCCGAGGTTGAACACGTGCTTGCGACGCAAACACTCGTTCAGAAAAAGATGAAAAACATGCTTGTTCGGGTAAACGGCAAAGTTGGTCCGGGCATTACCGGTAAGGACATCATCCTTGCGATTATCGGTGAAATCGGTACCGCGGGTGGAACAGGTTACGCCATCGAATTTGCTGGCGAAGCGATTAGCGACCTTAGTATGGAAGGTCGTATGACCGTGTGTAATATGGCGATTGAGGCGGGCGCGCGTGCAGGCATTATTGCTGTCGACCAAACTACGATTGATTATGTGAAGGGCCGTCCTTACGCACCAAAAGGAGATGTATGGGATCGCGCTGTCGCAGCCTGGGCCGATTTACATAGTGACGAAGGCGCCGAATTCGACAAAGTGGTCGAGTTAGATGGAGCGAGTATTCAGCCGCAGGTTACCTGGGGAACGTCTCCTGAAATGGTATTGCCAGTGAGTGGCAATGTGCCAAATCCGGATAACGCTAGAGACAGTGTTGAGAAAGAGGGCATTACTCGCGCGCTTCAATATATGGGGTTGAGTGCGGACATGCCGATCACGGATATCCAGTTGGATCGTGTGTTTATCGGTTCTTGCACGAACTCGCGTATTGAAGATTTGCGTGCTGCGGCAGAAGTGGTTAGAGGCCGTAAGGTGGCTTCGAGCTTGAAGCAGGCCTTGGTTGTGCCAGGTTCAGGCTTAGTAAAGGCGCAGGCAGAAGAGGAAGGTCTGGATAAGATCTTTGTCGAAGCCGGCCTTGAGTGGCGTGAGCCGGGATGCTCGATGTGTCTGGCCATGAATGCCGACAAGTTGGGTCAGGGCGAGCATTGTGCGTCTACATCAAACCGTAACTTTGAAGGTCGACAAGGCTTCGGTGGCCGGACTCATCTGGTGAGTCCTGCTATGGCGGCTGCCGCTGCGATTGCCGGAAAGTTTGTTGATGTTCGAGAGTTTGTGAAGTCCTAAGGAGACCTGATAATGCGTAAGTTTACTAAGTTGACAGGTGTTGTTGCTCCTTTAGATAGAGCGAACGTCGACACCGACATGATTATTCCAAAACAGTTTCTTAAATCGATTAAAAGAACCGGTTTCGGTAAAAACCTGTTTGACGAGCTTCGGTATCTTGATGAGGGTAAGCCGGATCAAAGTTGTGAGGGGCGTCCTTTAAATACTGAGTTTGTATTGAACCAGGCCCGTTATGCTGGTGCGAGTGTGTTGTTGGCTCGCCAAAACTTTGGTTGTGGTTCGTCGCGGGAGCACGCGCCATGGGCTCTTGACGATTACGGTTTTAGAGCGGTTATCGCCCCAAGTTTTGCAGACATCTTCTTTAACAACTGCTTCAAGAATGGTTTGTTGCCGATTGTGTTGAGCGAAGAGCAGGTGGACCAGTTGTTTAGCGAAGTGGAAGCGAGTGAAGGTTATACGCTTTCGGTCGATCTTGAATCTCAAACGGTCACCACTCCGTCAGGTGATTCATTTTCGTTTGATGTAGATGCGTTCCGTAAACACTGTTTGTTGAATGGTTTGGACGATATCGGCGTTACTTTAGAGAGTGCAGATCAGATTAAGGCGTATGAAGAACGCCGAAGACAGGAAACACCTTGGTTGTTTGATGCCATTCAAGGTGCTTAGAGAAGGTTGTAGGAAAGTTATTTATGTCTAAAAAAGTATTGTTGTTGCCGGGTGATGGTATTGGCCCGGAAATCGTAGCCGAGGCTGAGCGTGTTCTGGATCTCGTCAATGAAAAGATGGGTCTTGGCTTGGAGATGGATCACGCTTTGGTGGGTGGTTCGGCCATCGACGCAGACGGCGTTCCGTTGCCAGATTCAACTCTGGAAAAAGCGAAGCAGGCGGATGCCATTTTACTTGGTGCCGTTGGCGGTCCAAAGTGGGACAAACTGGATATGGCCATTCGTCCAGAGAAAGGCTTATTGGGGTTGCGCTCAAACCTGGAGCTTTTTGGTAACCTCCGTCCGGCAATTTTGTATCCGCAATTAGCGGACGCTTCAACACTCAAGCCAGAGGTTGTTTCAGGCCTTGATATTTTGATTGTTCGGGAACTTACCGGCGGTATTTATTTTGGTCAGCCGCGCGGTGTGCGCACGCTCGAAAATGGTGAGCGTCAGGGTTATAACACCTACGTTTATTCAGAGAGTGAGATCAAGCGAATCGCCAAGGTTGCGTTTGAGGCTGCCCAAAAACGTAACGGGAAGCTTTGTTCCGTCGATAAGGCGAACGTCCTTGAAGTTACTGTTTTGTGGCGTGAAATAATGGATGACATGGCTAAAGACTATCCGGATGTTGAATTGAGCCATATGTACGTCGACAACGCAGCAATGCAGTTAGTGCGAGCGCCGAAACAGTTTGACGTGATGGTGACCGGCAATATGTTTGGTGACATCTTGTCTGATGCTGCTGCGATGTTAACTGGTTCGATTGGTATGCTGCCTTCTGCGTCTTTGGATGCAAACAATAAAGGTATGTATGAGCCTTGTCATGGTTCTGCGCCTGATATTGCCGGGCAGGGCATCGCGAACCCTCTGGCGACAATTTTGTCTGTCGCAATGATGCTGCGCTACAGCTTGAATGAAAATAAGGCTGCGGACTTGATCGAAGATGCAGTAAGTAAAGTGCTTGATCAGGGTTTGAGAACTGCGGATATCTTCTCCGAAGGCTCTAAAAAGGTTTCAACAAAAGAAATGGGTGATGCGGTCGTCGCAGCACTCGAAGCTCTTGTATAAAAGGTTTGTATCATGAAAAAACTTGGAATGATTGGCTGGCGGGGGATGGTCGGTTCGGTTCTGATGCGGCGCATGCAGGAAGAGAACGATTTTTCGCTTGTTGAGCCGGTATTTTTTACAACATCGCAAGCAGGTCTTCCTGCTCCAGACGTAGGTCAGGGTGCCTCTACTTTGTTGGACGCAACTGATATCGAAGCGCTGTCAGCAATGGATGTCATCATTACTTGTCAGGGTGGTGACTATACGAAGGATGTCTATCCCCGTTTGCGTGAAAGCGGTTGGCAAGGGTATTGGATTGATGCAGCATCTGCGCTGCGCATGAAAGATGATGCAGTCATTATTCTTGATCCCGTGAACCGTCATGTGATTGATGATGCGCTGGCCAAAGGGGTTAAGGATTTTATTGGCGGAAACTGCACGGTCAGTTTGATGCTTCTGGCTCTAGGCGGTTTGTTTGCCGAGGATCTGGTTGAGTGGGTCTCACCTATGACGTATCAGGCGGCTTCCGGTTCAGGTGCGAAGCATATGCGTGAATTGATTACTCAGATGGGTGAGATCAAAGAGTCGGTTAAGGATTTATTGGATGATCCCGCTTCAGCGATCCTTGAGATTGATAAGAAGGTTGCTGAAACAATGCGCTCGGGTGAATTTTCAACTGAGCAGTTTACTGTGCCGCTCGCTGGATCGTTGATTCCGTATATCGATACGCAATTGCCTTCAGGGCAGAGTCGGGAAGAGTGGAAAGCGGGAGCTGAAACCAACAAGATTCTTGCAACTGAGAATCAGCCGATTCCTATTGATGGTCTTTGTGTTCGTGTCGGAGCCATGCGTTGCCACAGTCAGGCTTTGACGATCAAGCTCAAAAAAGATTTGAGTGTCGAAGAAATCGAGCAAAAACTTGCGGCTGCAAACGATTGGGTCAAGGTCATTCCAAATGATCGTGAAGCATCTATTTCGGAATTGAGTCCCGCTAAAGTTACGGGAACATTAAGTATTCCGGTCGGCCGTATTCGCAAACTGGCTATGGGGCCTGAATATATCTCCGCTTTTACCGTTGGGGATCAGCTTCTTTGGGGGGCAGCGGAGCCTCTTCGTAGAATGTTACGAATAGTTTTGGAAGCTTAAGACTCACTTATATGTGCCGATAACTTTGTCGTGCACAGAATATAAAGCCCGTCTGTGACAACAGTCGGGCTTTTTTTGTTCGTAGTCCTGCCAAAGAGACAGATATTGAATTACCGACTACTGTTTGTATTTAGCTTAGAAAGTTTGGTTGATAAATCCCAAGTCATCACCGATACTTACTAAAATGTAAAATTGTATTTTTCTCAATAAAAGCAAGCAGCTGTGTGTGTTTTTTAAACTGTTTTGTAGCTGTGCTAGTGTAGTGGCTTTAGTTTCTGCACGATTGGGGTTGAATTCTTAATTAAGGGATACGCGTAATGATTCGCAAGCTTGCAATTGCATTAACTCTTGTCTCGGCTGGATTGGCCAGTCATGTCCAGGCTTTGGGGCTTGGTGGCGCAAAAGTTAACTCGAACTTAAATCAACCGCTGGTCGCTGAAATCGACTTGGTCAACACTGGCGTCTTGAGCGAATCCGAAATTTTGCCCGGATTAGCAACGCGAGAAGAGTTTTTAAAGGCTGGTATTGATCGCGTCTACTTCCTTTCGGATATTCGTTTCGAAGTGAAGGCTGGAGCAGATGGCCAGCCCAAAATAGTTCTTACTACGCGCAAGCCGGTTCGTGAGCCCTTTCTGAACTTCCTTGTAGAAGTGATTTGGCCAAGCGGTCGTCTTCTAAGAGAGTATGCGCTTTTAATCGATCCACCTGTTTTTGCCGAAGATAAGCCCGTCGCTGCAGCGCCGGCATCTGTAAGTCAGGCGCCTGCGACAGTGGCGCAAGCTCCTGGTTCCTCTGCGCCGACTGTTCGTTCGACGGGAGATAGCGTCAATGTTCAATCAAGTGTAACGCCGTCAAGGGGTGCATTGGCCGGTAATGAAACTTACGGGCCAACCAAAAAGACCGACACGCTGTGGGAAATTGCTACAAATGTCCGTCCTGACAAAAGCGTGAGTCCGCAGCAGGTGATGCTTGCAATTCAGGATCTAAACCCTGATGCGTTTATTGATAACAATATCAACAAGTTAAAAGCCGGTCAGATTCTTCGTCTGCCAACAAAAGAGCAGGTTCAGTCGCGCAGCGCATATGAGGCAATTAATGCGGTAATCGAACAGAATGCGGCACTGCGCAAACCGAAAACCAAAACGCCAACGTCTGCAGCATCAAAGCCTGCATCATCAGCGCCTAAAAAGGCCGCAGCTTCGGGTGACGAGCTGAAGCTTGTTGTTCCTGAGAAGGACTCGAAGGCATCTGACGCGGCTAGTTCCGATCCAAATGGTAGTTCTGCGAGTGGAACAGCAAGTGCCGAAGAGTTGTCGCTGACGCTCGAGCAGTTAGATAAAGCCAAGCTGGAGAACGAGGAGCTTTCAGGGAAAGTTGATGACCTGGAAGAGCAGTTGGAAACACTGCAAAGAATTCTGACCCTCAAAAATGACCAATTAGCTAACCTGCAGTCCCAAATGCGCGCGAATGAGCTTGAATCTGCAGAGGGCGCTGGTGATGAGGGCGATGTTGCTACGGTAGAGGATGAGTCTTCGATGGGCACTGCGTCAGCTGAAGATGCTTCAACTGATGATTCGATGACGGCAGAAACTGAAGGCTCAGGAGAGGCGGCAAGTGGTGAACTGACGGAAGTTGTTGTTTCGGAAACTGTCACGGATGCCAAGTTGGTAGATGGCGAGGGAAATGTTGTTGCCGAAAAAGTTATTGTTGAGGAGACGGTTGTTCAGAAACCTGTTGCTGCTCAGCCGAAACAGCAGAGCAAGCCATTACAGGATCAGATCTTTGAACAGATCATGTCTAACCCTCTTTATCAGCTTGCTGTTGCTGGAGGTTTGATTCTTCTTTTGATTCTTCTTTGGATCATTTCAAAAGCCCGAGCGAAGCGTGAGCAAGCCGAAGATGAAACCTATGAGGAAGAATACGTAGAAGAAAATGAGGTGGACGAATCTTCGGAAGAGGCAGCAGAGGAACTGGATGCTGATGAAGATGAAGAAGAGGATGTTCAGAGCTCTTCGGAAGAAGGTCAGGAAGATGTGATCGCTGAGGCGGATGTTTACATCG
>DAITOW010000052.1:0-12285 GCA_036833965.1 Oleiphilaceae bacterium | reverse complement strand
CAACAAGTAGAGCCACCAGTGATCTTCAGAGGGCAAACCTGCGTGATTCACTAGCGAGACGGGAATAGCGATAAACATCGCCGTCAAAACGAGGTGTAAAACGAAAATCCCGAAGTCCAAACGTAGCAACTCTCGGTCTTTTAATACATCCCTGATCTGGTCTGAAAACACTCGGGAATCCCGGTGCTTGGTTCGAACCCTTGGTTTGGGAATTGCGACCATCGACCAAAACAAAGCGAAAAGCGCCAAGGCTGCTGTCAACCAGAAAATTGCCTTGAGGCCACCAAACTCTGCGACGATCGGCCCGAGAATCAGGGCAAGCGTAAAACTCATCCCGATGGACATGCCAACGAAAGCCATCGCCTTGGTGCGGCTTTCAACACTGGTCAGATCGCTGAGCAAGGCCATAATGACCGCTGCAATCGCGCCGGCACCTTGAATAAAACGCCCGGCAATCACACCGTAAATGGACTCGCTAGTCGCAGCAATGACACTACCTGTAAAAAAGATGCCCAAGCCGATGTAAAGCATCAGCTTGCGTCCATAGCGATCGGACAGCGCCCCAAACGGGATTTGCAGAAGCGCCTGACTCAAGCCGTATGCGCCTATCGCCAAACCGATGAGTGCGGGTGTAGCACCCTCCAGATCGGAGCCGTACAACACAAATACCGGAAGCACCATAAACAGGCCCAGCATTCGAGTCGCATACAACATGGCCAAAGATAAGATAGATTTGCGTTCGTTGGCGATCATACCGTGCAAGCTGTGGTTAAACGAAAAAACGGCGCATAGTCTACCACTAAAGGTATGCGAGGATGACATGCATAAAAACTATTTTATTGGTGAACCGCAAGACACTTTCGAGGCTATAATGTCAGGTTTCGACGTCGCAAAGTAGAAGTATGGAAAATATCACCGTAAGAGGTGCTCGCACGCACAACCTGAAGAATATCGACCTTGAGATTCCCCGCGATAAACTGATTGTTATCACGGGCTTATCAGGCTCCGGAAAGTCTTCCCTCGCATTCGACACCTTGTATGCTGAGGGGCAAAGGCGCTATGTAGAGTCCTTATCGACTTATGCCAGACAATTTCTGTCGATGATGGACAAACCCGAAGTCGACCATATCGAAGGACTTTCACCGGCTATTTCGATTGAGCAAAAGTCTACATCGCACAATCCCCGCTCTACGGTTGGCACGATTACCGAGATCTACGACTATTTGCGGCTGCTGTACGCCCGTGCAGGTGAACCTCGTTGCCCCACTCATCATCTGCCTCTTGATGCACAAACTGTAAGCCAGATGGTCGACAAGGTATGTGAGGAACCGGAAGGTGCGAAACTGATGATGCTGGCTCCCGTTGTCCAGAATAAAAAAGGGGAGCACTTGCACACATTTCAGGAACTGCAAACCCAGGGATTTATCCGGGCCAGAATCAATGGCATCGTTGTCGATCTTGACGACACTCCAAAACTGGATAAGAACAAGAAACATACGATTGAAGTGGTCGTTGACCGGTTTAAGGTGCGTCCGGACATCAAGCAACGAATTGCTGAATCCTTCGAGACCTGCCTTGATCTGACCGATGGCATTGCGGTCGTGGCGCATATGGATGACGAAAGTAAAAAAGAGGAGCTCATCTTCTCATCACGCTTTGCCTGTCCAGTATGCGGATATTCGATTAGCGAACTTGAACCCCGGATGTTTTCATTCAACAATCCATCAGGCGCTTGTCAGACCTGTGACGGACTGGGGGTCAAACAGTTTTTCGACCCGGAACGTGTTGTTCGCAACCCGGAACTCACAATTGCGGAAGGCGCGATTAAGGGTTGGGACCGCCGAACCATTTATTATTTCCAATTGCTGTCCAGTGTCATGAGTCACTACGACATTGACATAGATACGCCGTTTAAAGATCTTCCGGAAGCGATCAGCAAGATCATATTGCACGGAAGCGGCAAAGAAGAAATCTCTTTTAATTATGTCAACTCGAGGGGCGACACCATGCAGCGGTCGCATCCATTTGAGGGTGTGATACCTAATATGGAGCGCCGTTATCGCGAGACAGAATCGCAAATGATTCGCGAAGAACTCTCTAATTACCTGGCAACCCAGGCCTGCCCGAGCTGTCATGGCTCCCGACTCAGAGAGAGCTCGCGAAATGTCTTTATAGATGAAACAACGCTTCCCGAAGTGATCAAATTTCCAATTGGCGAAGCGCTCGCGTACTACGATGCTCTAAAGTTAGAAGGCAAGCGCGGCGAAATCGCTGACAAGATTTTGAAAGAGATTCGTCTGCGCCTGGAGTTTCTGGTCAATGTCGGACTCGACTACCTTACGCTGGATCGAAGTGCCGACACCTTGTCAGGCGGCGAAGCTCAAAGAATAAGACTCGCAAGTCAAATCGGCGCAGGTCTCGTAGGCGTCATGTATATTCTCGATGAGCCATCCATCGGACTTCATCAACGCGATAACGAACGACTGCTCAAAACACTGACACATCTCAAAGATTTAGGAAACACAGTGATTGTTGTTGAGCATGACGAAGATGCTATTCGCCTGGCAGACTATGTGATCGATATCGGACCCGGTGCCGGGATACACGGAGGTCAAATCGTTTCTGCCGGCACTCCGGAACATGTCATGGCGGATGAAGCCTCTCTTACCGGCGCATATCTATCCGGACGCAAGAAGATTGAGATTCCCTCCAAACGCCACACGCCGAGCATCGGCAAAGATCTGAAGTTGATTGGAGCCAACGGAAACAACCTCAACAACGTAAACCTTACAATTCCTAGCGGCTTGTTCACTTGCATCACCGGCGTTTCCGGTTCGGGCAAGTCGACGCTGATCAACTCGACGCTTTATCCGCTAGCGGCAACGCAACTAAACAAAGCCACTACCCTTGAAGCAAGCCCCTACAACAGTATCGAGGGTCTTGATCTGTTCGATAAAGTTATCGACATCGATCAGAGCCCTATAGGCAGAACACCGAGATCCAATCCTGCAACGTATACCGGCTTATTTACCCCAATCCGCGAGTTGTTTGCCGGCACCCAAGAGTCACGTGCCAGAGGCTATAAACCGGGCCGATTCAGCTTCAACGTCAAAGGTGGGCGCTGTGAGGCTTGCCAGGGGGATGGCGTCATTAAAGTTGAGATGCACTTCCTACCTGATATCTACGTCCCATGTGATGTATGTAACGGCAAGCGGTATAACCGGGAAACGTTAGATATTAAATACAAAGGTCTGAACATTAATGAAGTGCTTGACCTCACTATTGAGGATGCACGCGAGTTTTTCGATGCCGTCCCGTTTATTGCACGCAAGCTCCAAACTTTGGTTGATGTTGGCTTGTCCTATATTCGACTCGGTCAAAGTGCGGTGACGCTTTCAGGCGGCGAAGCGCAACGCGTAAAATTAGCCAAGGAGTTATCTAAACGGGACACCGGCCGAACTCTTTACATACTTGATGAGCCCACCACCGGGCTGCATTTTTATGATATTCAGCAGTTATTGACTGTTCTTCACCGACTTCGGGATCACGGCAATACCATAGTCGTGATCGAACACAATTTGGATGTAATAAAAACGGCAGACTGGATTATTGATCTTGGGCCGGAGGGCGGGACGCGCGGAGGGAATATTATCGCAGAAGGAACACCAGAGGACGTTGCAAGCGTCAAAGGCTCCTTTACCGGGCAGTTCCTTAAACCGATGCTTGAAGCTTAAACAGACTCACATCAAGACGTAAAAGCCTATTAAACCAAAGAGGCTTCTAAGAAGTGATAAAAAAACCGGCTAACAGCCGGTTTTTTTATGGTGAAGAACTTACTCTTCGTCTTCGTCGATCTCTTCAACGATTGGACGATCAACCAGTTCTACATACGCCATTGGCGCAGCATCGCCAGGACGGTAGCCGCACTTAAGAATACGGATATAACCACCTGGACGGTCCTGGTAACGAGGACCAAGTTCTTCAAATAGCTTAGCTACAACAGCGTCGTTACGAACACGAGAGAACGCAAGACGACGGTTTGCAACTGAATCGTTCTTAGCAAGAGTAATCAATGGCTCTGCTACGCGACGAAGCTCTTTTGCTTTTGGCAAAGTCGTTTTAATCAACTCATGCTCAACCAAAGATGCAGCCATGTTTTTAAACATCGCCTTACGGTGCGAGCTAGTGCGGTTGAATTTACGACCACTTTTACGATGACGCATTTTCTAATTCCTTACCTGTCTATGTCGAGGCAGGCTCTTAATGAGCCAACACCCGATCATCGCCTTTCAAGCTAGCTGGAGGCCAGTTTTCAAGACGCATACCCAAAGAAAGACCACGAGACGCTAGAACATCCTTAATTTCGGTAAGAGATTTCTTACCCAAGTTTGGTGTTTTAAGCAGCTCCACTTCAGTGCGCTGGATCAAATCACCAATATAGTAGATGTTCTCTGCTTTCAAACAGTTCGCAGAACGAACCGTAAGTTCAAGGTCATCCACAGGACGTAGAAGAATTGGATCAACTTCCTCTTCTTCTTCCTCTTGTACAGGTTCTTTCTCGTTATCAAAATCAACAAACACTGCCAATTGTTGCTGAAGAATAGTCGCTGCGCGACGGATAGATTCTTCAGGATCGATCGTACCGTTTGTCTCTAAATCAATAACCAACTTGTCTAAGTCGGTGCGCTGCTCAACACGAGCGTTTTCAACCGAATACGCTACGCGTGCTACGGGGCTGTATGACGCATCAAGTTGCAAGCGGCCAATAGCGCGAGTTTCATCTTCACCTAGTGAACGCTGATCTGCCGGCTCATAGCCACGACCACGTCCAATTCTAAGTCTCATGTTCACTTCGCCATTGTCGCTCAAGTGACAAATCACATGATCAGGGTTGACGATTTCAACGTCATGATCAAGCTGGATGTCACTCGCAAGGACCGGACCCGGTCCTTTTTTCGATAGCGTCAAAGTCGCCTCATCCTTAGCGTGCATGACAATAGCCAGACCCTTAAGGTTCAAAAGAACTTCAATTACGTCCTCTTGAACGCCTTCGATCGCACTATATTCATGCAGTACACCGTCGATTTCAGCTTCTACTACCGCACAACCAGGCATAGAAGAGAGCAAAATTCGGCGAAGAGCACTACCAAGAGTGTGGCCGAAACCTCTTTCTAATGGTTCAAGAACCACTTTTGCATGTGTTGCACTTAACTCCTGAACTTCGATATTTCGAGGATTCAAGAATTCATTTACTGAACGCTGCATATACGCCCCTATACGTTATGTTGTAGATCCAAAGCTTACTTAGAGTAAAGCTCGACGATTAGGTTTTCGTTGATATCAGCTGGAAGCTCGCTACGCTCAGGCGCAGACTTGAACACTCCACTTAGCTTGTTAGTATCAACTTCGACCCACTCCACTGGCGCACGGTTGCCCGCCAGCTCAACTGCGCCCTTAACACGCAACTGATTCTTCGCTTTTTCACGAACAGAGATAGTATCGCCTGCTTTAACCTGGTAAGAAGCAATGTTTACAACATTGTCATTAACCAAGATCGCTTTATGCGATACTAACTGACGCGCTTCAGCACGAGTCGAACCAAACCCCATTCGATATACAACATTATCGAGGCGCTGTTCTAATAGTTGAAGCAAGTTCTCACCAGTCGCACCTTTACGGCGCGCTGCTTCTTTGTAATAGCCACGGAACTGCTTCTCTAGAACGCCGTACAAACGACGAACTTTCTGTTTTTCGCGGAGCTGAGTACCGTACTCAGATAGACGGCCTCGACGAGCGCCGTGCACACCTGGTGCAGTCTCAAGATTACACTTAGAGTCTAGCGCCTTAGCACCACTCTTCAAAAACAGATCTGTCCCTTCACGACGAGACAGTTTACATTTTGGTCCAATATAACGAGCCATTTATCTGTTCTCCTTAAACGCGACGTTTCTTCGGTGGACGACAACCGTTGTGTGGAATCGGTGTGACGTCTGTGATGTTTGTGATTTTGTAACCACACGCGTTTAAAGCACGAACAGCGGACTCTCGTCCTGGCCCAGGCCCTTTAACCATGACTTCAAGGTTTTTCAGGCCGTATTCAGCAGCCGCATTACCGGCTCTTTCAGCTGCTACCTGCGCAGCAAAAGGTGTGCTTTTACGTGATCCACGGAATCCAGAACCGCCAGCAGTTGCCCATGAAAGAGCGTTGCCTTGACGGTCTGTAATGGTCACGATCGTGTTGTTGAATGAAGCATGAATATGCGCCATTCCGTCAACAACAGTCTTTTTCACCTTTTTACGGGTACGTGTACCTGGCTTTGCCATTACTGTTTCCTACTTATTTACGAATTGGTTTGCGAGGACCCTTGCGTGTACGAGCGTTAGTCTTGCTACGCTGACCACGCACAGGCAAGCTGTGGCGGTGGCGAAGACCACGGAAGCAACCAAGATCCTTCAAACGTTTAATGTTCATTTGTACTTCACGGCGCAAATCACCTTCAACAGTCAGCTTGCTGACCTCAGCACGAAGCGCATCCAATTGCTCTTCTGTTAGCGTGCTAACTCGAGCAGTCGGGGTTACGCCCGTTGCGTCGCAAAGTTTGTATGCTGTCGTTCTACCTACTCCAAAAATGTACGTCAGTGAAATCACTGCGTGCTTATTGTCAGGTATGTTGACACCGGCTATACGTGCCATTCATCTAACTCCGCTTAATTCAGTGGTATTGGGGCTTGCCCCTCAACCACGTGGTGTTACCGTCATTAAAAAGGCCGCGAATCATAGCGCCTGATTAAAAATAAATCAAGCAAGTTACACGGCCTTTTACAACTAGGGGTTTAGCCCTGGCGTTGCTTATGACGAGGTTCTGAGCAAATGACTCGAACTGAGCCATTGCGACGAATAATTTTACAGTTACGGCAAATTTTCTTTACCGAAGCACGAACTTTCATTATCTGCTCCAAATATTTGCTAAAAACCTATCGGTTATCGCAGCATTCCGCCGCCACCGTAACCTTTAAGGTTCGATTTTTTCATGACAGACTCATATTGATGCGACATAAGATGCGACTGCACCTGCGCCATAAAGTCCATCACCACAACCACTGCTATAAGAAGTGAGGTTCCACCGAAATAAAACGGCACATTGAACCAGACCACCATGAACTGTGGCAGTAACGATACTGCCGTAATATAAGCAGCACCGAAAATTGTTAAACGCGTAAGTACGTTGTCTATGTAGTTTGCAGTTTGCTCACCTGGACGAATGTTACCGGCTAGGTACGCACCAGAACGTTTGAGGTTCTCGGCGACTTCGCGTGGATTGTACATTAGAGCTGTATAGAAGAAGCAGAAAAATACAACTGCCGCAGCAAACAGAATGATGTACAAAGGCTGGCTCGGGCCAAGAGCTTGCGAAATATCCGCCAACCACTCCATACCTTCACCTTGACCAAACCATTGTCCAAGGGACGCAGGGAACAATAAAATACTCGACGCGAAGATTGGCGGGATAACACCTGCCATATTCACCTTAAGTGGCAAATGGCTCGACTGCTGGCTATATCCACCACGCGCAGTTTGCCGTTTTGCATAATTCACCGTCAGACGACGCTGACCACGCTCTATGAAAACAACAAAACCCACAGTCAATACAGCAAACACACCGATCAACAACAAAGCCAAAATGTTCAGCTCACCTTGTCGGGCAGCCTCGAAAGACTGACCAAACGCTCCAGGCAAACCGGCCACAATGCCCGCGAAAATCAGTAATGAGATGCCGTTTCCGATTCCGCGCTCCGTGATTTGTTCACCTAGCCACATCAAGAAAACAGCACCACACACAAACGTAGTTACCGCCAAGAAGTAGAAACTGAAACCATCTGTAAAGGTCACGCCTTGAGAGGCCAGACCAACTGACATACCAGACGCCTGCACGAATGCAAGAGCAACCGTGCCGTAACGCGTCATTTGGGAAATCTTACGACGCCCCGCTTCACCTTCTTTCTTCAACTGCTCGAGACTCGGCGTCACTGCAGTCATTAACTGCATAATAATGGACGCCGATATGTAAGGCATAATCCCCAATGCAAAAATACTCATGCGCTCTAACGCACCGCCGGAGAACATATTGAACAAACTCAGAATCGTACCCTGGTTCTGTTCGAACAATGCCGCCAAACGCTCGGGGTTAATCCCGGGCACGGGAATGTGCGCACCTATTCGGTAAACAATGATCGCCAAAAACACGAACCAAAGTCGGGACTTGAGTTCATCAAGCCCCTTTCCGAATCCACCTTGCATCGCAGGAGATTTAGCCATTACTTATTATTCCTCGACTTTACCACCAGCCGCTTCAATCGCAGCCTTCGCACCTTTAGTTACTCTCAACCCTTGAATAGTAACTGCTGATTTGATCTCGCCAGACAAAATAACTTTTGCAGACTTTGTATCGCGACGAACAATGTTCGCATTTTTTAGCGCATCAAGATCTACAACGTTACCTTCTACCAACTCAAGCTCGTTAAGACGAATTTCAGCAACATACTGTGCCTGACGCGACGTAAAACCGAACTTCGGCAAACGACGCTGCAACGGCTGTTGACCACCCTCGAAACCAGGAGCAACTGAACCACCTGAACGTGCCTTCAAACCCTTGTGACCACGACCGGCAGTCTTGCCTAAGCCGCTACCGATACCACGACCTACACGGCGACGTGAAGGCTTCGAACCTGGAGCGGGACTTAAAGTATTAAGACGCATCTCACTCTCCTTCAATTCTGACCATGTAATTTACTTTGTTAACCATACCGCGAACCGAAGGAGTATCCTCAAGCTCTACAGTATGACCAATTTTACGCAAACCCAGACCCTTAACGGTCGCTCTGTGCTTTGGCAACTGACCGATTGGGCTACGGAAAAGCGTGACTTTAATAGTTTTTGCCTTTGCCATGATCTTATCCCGTAATATCTTCTACTGACTTACCACGCTTGGCAGCAACACTCTCAGGAGATTGCATCGCTTTCAAACCGTTGATCGTTGCGCGAACAACGTTCACAGGGTTTGTAGAGCCGTAACATTTTGCCAATACGTTTTGAACGCCAGCGACTTCAAGCACTGCACGCATCGCACCACCAGCGATAACACCGGTACCTTCTGATGCGGGCTGCATGTACACCTTCGAACCACCGTGACGGGCGTTAATAGGGTACTGAAGCGTATTGCCATTTAAGGGTACATCGACCATGTTCTTGCGAGCTGCGTCCATTGCTTTTTGAATAGCAACTGGTACTTCGCGCGCCTTACCACGACCAAAACCAACACGTCCTTCACCATCGCCAACTACTGTAAGCGCTGTAAAACCGAAAATACGACCGCCCTTCACAACTTTTGCTACGCGGTTAACCTGAACCAAACGCTCTTGAAGCTCTGGTCCTTTTTGCTCTTCTACACTCATCGTAATGACTCCTTAGAATTCCAAACCAGCTTCACGAGCAGCGTCGGCTAGAGCCTTCACACGACCGTGGTATTTGAAACCAGAACGATCGAACGCAACACGCGTAATGCCTGCAGTTTTCGCACGCTCAGCAATTAACTGACCTACTTTAGTAGCAGCATCAGAGTTACCCGTTGAAGAACCACGTAGATCCTTCTCAACAGTAGACGCTGCTGCCAAAACCTTATCCCCCTCAGGCGCGATTACCTGAGCGTAGATGTGGCGAGGCGTACGATGGATAGTCAAACGAGTTTCACCGAGTGACTTCAATTTAGAGCGAGTCTTTTTCGCTCTACGAATTCTTGAAACTTTCTTTTCGCTCATTGTCTCACCTATTTCTTCTTGGCTTCTTTACGTCTGACATGCTCATCAGCATAACGAACACCTTTACCTTTGTATGGCTCAGGCGGACGGAACGCACGGATCTCTGCTGCCACTTGACCCAAAAGCTGCTTGTCGATGCTTGAAAGCACGATCTCGGTTTGAGATGGAGACTCGGCTTTAACACCTGAAGGCAACTCATATTCAACCGGGTGAGAAAAGCCCAAGTTTAGGTTTAATTTCTGACCTTGCACCTGGACCCTGTAACCAACACCAATAAGCTGAAGCTTCTTTTCAAAACCTGCCGATACGCCAGTGACCATATTGTTCACAAGCGCACGAGTAGTACCAGACATCGCTCGAGAAAACTTGCTGCCGTTTTTCGCAGCGAAAGTTAGCGTAGAGCCATCTTGGTTAATTTCAACAACTGGGTTCACTTCCATAGAGAGCGAACCTTTACCGCCTTTAACTTCAAGCTGGCCTTCGCTCAACTTGACTTCAACACCAGAAGGCAGTGCAACTGGATTACTAGCAACCCTAGACATGCAAACCTCCCTTAGAATACGGTGCAGATAACTTCGCCGCCGATACCTGCTTTACGAGCAGCTCGGTCTGTCATAACGCCCTGAGATGTAGAAACAATTGCTACACCAAGACCACCGCGTACAGATGGCAACTCTTCTGATGCCTTGTACTGACGCAAACCTGGACGGCTAGCGCGCTTGATCTCTTCGATTACAGGACGACCTTCGAAGTACCTTAGCTCAACAGCAACTTCAGGCTTAGTGCCTTCAGATACCGAGTAGTTTGCGATAAAGCCTTCGTTCTTCAGTACTTCAAGTACTGAAAGTTTCATCTTGGAAGATGGCATAGAAACAACCTGCTTCTCTGCCATTTGTGCGTTGCGGATGCGCGTAAACATATCCGCAAGCGTATCTTGCATACTCATCGTATGTTCTCCTGATCATTTTAGTTGGGCAGCGCTACCGGAACGTAGCGCTTATCAACACATCTTTTTGCTTACCAGCTAGCCTTCTTCAAGCCAGGAACGTTACCCGCCATGCCTTGCTCACGAAGTTTAATTCGTGAAAGCTTGAACTTGCGGTATACGCCATGAGGACGTCCAGTTACCTGACAACGGTTACGAAGACGGCTTGGGCTCGCGTTGCGCGGAAGTTTCTGAAGCTTCTTTTGCGCTTCCCAACGATCTTCCTCAGAAGTCGCTGGGCTTGCAATAATAGCTTTCAACTCTGCACGTTTAGCTGCGAACTTAGCAACTGTCTTTTCGCGCTTAAGTTCGCGCTGCTTCATTGAGATCTTAGCCATTTGCTCTTACCTTTATTTCTTAAATGGGAAGTTAAAGGCACGTAGCAACGCGCGACCTTCCTCGTCTGTTTGAGCTGACGTAGTGATCGTGATATCAAGACCACGAATCTTATCCACTTTGTCGTAATCAATTTCTGGGAAAATGATTTGCTCTTTAACACCCATGCTGTAGTTGCCTCGACCGTCAAATGACTTCGAGTTCAAACCACGAAAGTCACGGATACGAGGGATAGCAATACCAACCAAGCGCTCGAAAAATTCCCACATACGCTCACCGCGTAGAGTCACTTTACAACCGATTGGGAAGCCTTCACGTACCTTAAAGCCTGCAACTGACTTGCGAGCCTTGGTAACAACCGGCTTCTGACCAGAAAGCAACTCAAGATCCGCAACCGCGCTCTCAAGTAGTTTCTTGTCTGCTAATGCTTCACCTACACCCATGTTCAAGGTGATTTTTTCAATGCGAGGTACCTGCATGGAGCTCTTGTAATTGAACTCCTTTTGCAACGCAGGTACGACTTCGCTTTTATAAACTTCTTTCATATGTGCCATATCGCTACCTGCTTACTTATTTGTCGACAACTTCGTTGTTCGACTTAAACACACGTACCTTTTTGCCATCTTCAAGGACTTTGAAGCCAACACGATCGGCCTTGCTGGTTGTAGGATTGAAAATCGCTACGTTAGAAGCCTGAATCGGGGCCTCTTTCTCAACAATACCGCCAGGTGTTCCCAACATTGGGTTTGGCTTAGTGTGGCGCTTGACCATGTTGATGCCTGAAACGATCAAACGACCGTCACTCATCACACGCGTCACTTTCCCGCGCTTACCATTGTCCTTGCCTGCTATGACAATCACTTCATCGTCACGTTTGATCTTTTTCATAACGGGCCTCTATCCTTAAAGCACTTCAGGTGCTAGGGAGATAATCTTCATGTATTTCTCACCGCGCAACTCACGAGTTACAGGGCCAAAAATACGAGTACCGATTGGTGCATCTTGGGTGTTCAATAGAACCGCCGCGTTGCCGTCGAATTTAATCAACGAACCGTCTGGACGACGAACGCCCTTACGAGTACGCACAACAACCGCGTTTAATACTTGTCCTTTCTTAACCTTACCACGTGGAATCGCTTCCTTAACGG
>DAITOW010000051.1:0-12396 GCA_036833965.1 Oleiphilaceae bacterium | reverse complement strand
TGCTCGCGTTCTGCCAATTAGGTTTATGCATGTTCTTGTAGTTTTCGCGGTGTTGTTCGAGGGTGTGGCTCAAGCAACGAATCAGGATGAACCGATTCATGTCGTGGCGTCGTTCAGCATCCTCGGAGATTGGGTGAAGCAACTGGGTGGCGATCAAGTAGTGGTCACCTCGCTGCTCGGGGAGGATGAAGACGTTCATGTTTATAAAGCAACGCCCAGGGACATGGCTTTATTATCCAAAGCAGATTTGCTGGTGATCAATGGGCTGGGGCTGGAAGGCTGGATGAACCGGATTGTCGACGCCTCTGGCTATTCGGGTGTGACCCTCATCGCTTCGAAGGGTGTCGATGTGATTGCAATGGAGGACGAAGGGCATGCGGATCATGACCATTCACACGCACATGATCATGGCAGCCATGATAACGATGAAGGTAACGCCGATCCCCATGCATGGACGAGCCTGCGGCAAGCGGTGCACTACATTAACAACATTACTGCAGAGCTGATGAAGTTGCGCCCGCAGGCGGCTGAGTATTTTCAGAAACGTAACGAGGACTACATTGAGAGAATAAACGCTCTGGATGCCCGGGCGACTGAAGTGTTTTCGGGTATTCCTGATGAAGGAAAAAATATCGTTATCCCGCATAACTCTTTTGCTTATCTTGCCCGGGACTATGGTTTTACGGTGTTTAGCCTAACGGGCATGAGCACCAAGTCGGACACTTCTGCCAGACAGGTTGCAGAGGTTGTGCGTAAGGTGCGTTCGATGGGGATTACTGCTATTTTCAGTGAAAATATCGCGAATACCAAACTGCTTGAGCAGCTCGAAAATGAAACCGATGTGGTGATTTCCGGCACCCTGATTTCCGGCGCCTTGTCGAAGAATAAAGCACCCGATTATCTGGGCATGATGGAGTACAATCTCGACGTGCTGACGAACGCGATGGGCAAAGTGAGAATTGATTCGGATAGCTCGCCAATGCCCGAGGATCATCCGCACCATGAAGAACACGAGCATGAGCATCACGAACATGATCATCATGACCACTGAGTTCATCGGAATTTAAAGGAGTATTGTTATGGCGAAGTCGCTGCAAGAGCAGTTGATGGGAGCAGGTCTGGTCGATACAAAAAAAGCCAAGGCCATCAAGCAGGAAACGCGCAAAAAGAAAAAACAGACTGGTCGTGCAGGTTTGGCCGAAGAAGATGCGCAGAAGAGGGCGCGCCTGGAGCAGGAGCGTTTGGAGAAGGCGGAGAAAGATCGCGCATTAAACGAGCAAAGGCAGGCTGAGCTTCGTGAGCGAGAGATTCAGGCACAGATTAAACAGTTGGTAAGTGTCAATGCGCTGGGTGTCGATGGCGAGTCAGGTTATCAGTTTGTCGACGGAACAAAGATCCAAAAGGTCTTTGTTGACGATAAAACAGTTGAAGCTTTGGCAAAGGGGCGTCTCGCGATAGTGCGAAAGGCCGGTTCTTACGCTGTTGTAGCACGTCCGGTTGCTGAAAAGATTGCAGAGCGCGATGCGTCCTTTGTAGTTGTGTTAAACGATGGCAGTCATGATCAGGTGGATGAGGATGATCCTTACAAGGATTATCAGATTCCTGATGATCTTATGTGGTAGATGCTGCAGAGCGGGACCCTGTCCCGTTCGTTTTAGGTCGAAAATTCCAGCAAAAAAACGAGTCAAAGTCTCGTTTTGGGCTATCTTGTATAGCAACCTTTTTTCCCGGGATTCGAGATGTCCTTGTTGAGGCTCGAATCTTCAGTTTCAGAGATTTGATTATGTCACATGAACTTCACCCGTCCAGAGCCGTTTTTGATCAGGTCATGGTTCCCAATTACGCTCCGTCAGCGGTTATACCGGTGCGTGGCGTGGGTTCCCGTGTTTGGGATCAGAATGACAAGGAGTACATCGATTTCGCTGGCGGTATTGCGGTCAGCGCACTAGGCCATGTTCACCCGCGTTTGGTGAGCGTTTTGAAAGAGCAGGCTGAAAAACTTTGGCACGTCAGTAATGTCATGACAAATGAGCCGGCACTTCGTCTGGCGACCTTGCTTACCGAGAATACGTTTGCGGACAGGGTCTTCTTTGCAAATTCTGGTGCTGAAGCGAATGAAGCGGCTTTCAAGTTGGTGCGCAAGTATGCGCATGACCACTTTGGTCCGGAGAAGAGTGAGATCATTTCTTTTTACGGCAGTTTTCACGGCCGCACCCTGTTTACGGTTTCTGTAGGCGGGCAGGCCAAATACACTGAGGGCTTTGAGCCGATTCCGGGAGGCATTTCTCACGCTACCTTCAACGACCTTGCGAGCGTTGAGGCTCTTATCTCTGATAAGACCTGCGCTATTGTTCTTGAACCTGTGCAGGGAGAAGGTGGAGTTATTCCGGCGGATCCGGATTTCCTCAAGGGTTTGCGGGCGCTTTGCGACAAGCATAATGCGCTGTTGGTTCTTGACGAGATTCAGACTGGAGTCGGGCGTTCGGGAGAGCTCTATGCCTACATGAAATATGGTGTTGAGCCCGATATCCTTACCACAGCAAAGTCGTTAGGTGGCGGTTTCCCCGTTGCGGCGATGTTGACGACAGAAAAAGTGGCGAAGAGCTTCGGCATCGGCACACATGGCAGTACATATGGCGGCAATCCACTTGCCTGCGCAGTTGCTGAAGCGCTGCTACTTGAACTGCTGGAGCAGGGTATTATTGCCAATGTTGAAGCCAAGAACGCGAGGTTCATTTCGGCGCTTCAGGCGATCAATGAGAAGCATGGCGTCTTTAAAGACATAAGAAGTTGTGGCCTCCTAATCGGCTGCGAGATGGCGGACGCCTATCAGGGAAAATCAAAAGACATCCTTGTGAAAGCAATGGAGAAGGGCTTGATGGTTCTGATCGCGGGACCTAATGTATTACGTATGGCGCCTTCACTGATTATTACGGACGCGGACATTGATGCAGGTATGGCCTTACTGGATCAAGCTGTTCAGGTCTTTGTTGAGTCGGAGAGTTAGTATGCATCTTGTGCGGCCATGCACACTTGATGATGTAAGTAGTATTGAGTCACTGGTGCGTGATAATCACGCACACATCGCGTCATTGCCTCGCAAGCGGGCGCGCCTTATTGAGCGTATTGAGCATTCGATGCGCTCCTTTCAAAATGACCCCGAATTGAACGGCGGCCAATTTTTCTTGTTTGTATTGGAAGATACTCAAACCGGAAGCATCGTTGGCTGTTCTGGCATCGCCATGAATAACTCGGCCAAAAGGCCGTTTTATAACTATCGTTTGGGCGAGCTGATCCACGCCTCAGAGATCTATGATGTCCACACGCCAGTATCGGTTCTGCATTTGACGCACGAACTGACCGGACACAATGTGTTGTGCTCTTTTGCGATCAAACCGAATTTGCTCGGCACCAACCTCTTCGGTCTGATTTCGCGCGCCCGTTTTATGTTTATGCGCCAGTTCAGCGAGATGTTTAACGAGCGCCTGGTCGTTGAGCTGCAAGGGGTATGCAATGAAGAAGGGCAGTCTGCATTTTGGGATAGTTGGGGCCGAAACTTTTTTAACATGGATTATGCCAGTGCAAATTATCACGTGGCGACAAAAAGCCGTACGTTTCTGGCAGAACTGATGCCTCCGCATCCGGTTTATGTCGAGATGCTTTCCGAAGAGGCGCAGTTGGTCCTCGGAAAGCATGATGAGCGTGCTGACGAAATTCATGCCCTGCTGGTGAATGAAGGTTTTGAAAGCTCGCCGTATGTGGATATTTTTGATGCAGGTGAGGTCATGGTGGCCATACGGGAGCAGGTGAAAACATATCGCGAAGCCCAGCAAAAAACCGTATTGGAGGGGCAGGTTTCAACCGGCTTACCTTTTATGTTGTGTAATGATTCCTTCGAAGATTTTCGCTGCGCTTTGGTTCAGTCAAGTGAAGGACGTGGCGATTTACTGCGAGTGAACCGAGCGGACATGGAAAGTCTGAAGTTGCAATCCGGTTCCGATTACTACTTTTGCCGCTTTTAGAATTTCAGACGATGGAATGGCGCGACCCATTTGATCGCGCGCATTTTTGATTGCACCCTGAGAGCAGGAGAAAATCGTTTATGATGGTTATTCGACCGATAGAGAGTCAGGATCTTTCCGCCCTGGTCGGGTTTGCCGAGAGCTCTGGAGTCGGAGTTACGACCCTGCCAAACAATCCGGAATTGTTGGAAAACCGGATTTTTAAGTCGATTCGCTCGTTTCGCGGCGCCCAACCCAAAGAAAGGGGTAATTACGTTTTTGCGATGCACGATAGCGAAGCTGATCGTGTCGTTGGTGTTAGCGCAATCGAGGCCAACGTGGGCATGGATCAGGTTTGGTATAACTATCGCATCTGTAAGGTAGTGCATGCCTCCAAGCAAATCGGCGTCCATAGCAGCAATGAGATGCTGTATATCACCAATGATTTAACGGGCGTGTCGGAACTCTGTACGCTGTTCCTGGATGAGCATGCTCGTCAGGGAAATAATGGGCGCTTGCTCTCCAAATGCCGCTTACTTTTTTTGGCGGAGTATCAAGACCACTTTGCTTCAAAAATCGTCGCCGAGATGCGCGGCGTATCTGATAAAGACGGCATCTCGCCGTTCTGGGAATCACTCGGTAAGAAGTTCTTTCAGATGGATTTTTCTTATGCGGATTATCAGGTCGGACTGGGCAATAAGGAAATGGTTGCCGAGCTTATGCCCAAATACCCCATCTATCTTTTTTCATTGTCTCCTGAAGCGAGAGCGGCGATTGCTCATACACACGAAAATACCCGGCCTGCGCAGGAGATGCTCAGGAAGGAAGGGTTTCACTTTAATGGTTATGTAGATATTTTCGATGGAGGCCCGGTAATGGAAGCCTTCGTTGAGGATATTCGCGGGGTCAGAGAGAGTCGTTTATTACCGTATAAGATAGATGATGAACTTGAGCCGGATATCGGTTCCCGGACAGATTATGTTGTCTCAAACCGCGAGATGGAGCGCTTTCGGGCGGTTCTGGTCTCGCGTGAGCAGGTACGCGATGACCATGTTGTGTTAAGTTCCGGGCAGGCAGAGGCTTTGTTGCTTGAAGATCAGGCAGAGTTGCGTCTGATACCACTTCGCTATGAATAGGATGGAAATATGAGTAGCACTGCATTATTGATCAACGGGAAATGGCTTCAAGGCTCCGGTGAAGAGATGAAGAGCACCAATCCATTCAATGGCGAGGTGCTCTGGTCTGGCCCTAGTGCTGCGAGCAATGACGTGCAACAGGCTGTAGATGCCGCGCGCGCGGCATTTTCTTCGTGGGCGCGAACTCCTTTTGAAGAAAGAGCGGCCCTTGTTGAGCGCTTTAAAGAGCAACTTCAGAATCATACCGAAGAGCTTGCAGTGGCGATTGGTAAGGAGACAGGCAAACCCTTGTGGGAGTCGAGAACCGAAGTGGCTGCAATGATCGGTAAGGTTGGTATTTCCATTCAGGCCTATAAGGATCGAACCGGTTCGAGTAAATCAGAGTTACCAGCAGGTACCGCGAGCTTGAGACATCGTCCTCACGGTGTTGTTGCCGTTTTCGGCCCCTATAATTTTCCGGGGCATCCCAAACGGGCATATTGTTCCGGCACTCCTGGCGGGCAATACAGTGGTATTCAAACCCAGCGAACTATGTCCCTTGGTTGCAGAGCTTACACTCAAGCTATGGCAGGAAGCAGGTTTGCCTGATGGTGTGATTAACCTGGTGCAGGGGGAGAGAGCCACCGGCGAGGCATTGTCGCAGAACAGTGGTACCGACGGTCTGTTTTTCACAGGAAGCTCAAAAACCGGCGCGATACTTCATCAGCTTTTTGCCGGAAGGCCGGACAAGATTCTTGCGTTGGAAATGGGCGGGAATAATCCGCTCATTATTGATCGCGATGTGCCATTTGAGGCGAGTGTTCACCACATTCTGTTCTCTGCTTTTGTTTCTGCGGGGCAGCGTTGCACATGCTCGCGCCGCGTTTTTATTCCCTCTGGTGAATTTGGCGATCAGCTGATTGCGAGTGTCGTAAGTTCAACGCGCGAGCTGAGCGTTGGGGCCTACGATGCGGAAGATCAGCCTTTTATGGGGTGCCTTGTTTCTGATGGGGCTGCACAGAATATTGTCGATGCATATCAGCGCTTGCTTGGTTTGGGTGCAAAACCACTGCTTGAGTTAGCTAGAGATAACGAGATAGCGGCCATGCTTCGGCCGGGAATTGTCGATGTGACAGGCGTGAGTGCGCCGGATGAGGAATACTTCGGCCCACTCATGCAGGTGATTCGATATGATGACTATGAGCAAGCGCTTGAACTGGCTAATCGCACACGCTTTGGTTTGGCCGCAGGTCTGATCAGTGAAAACGAAGAGCTTTGGCAGCGTTTTCTATTGGATAGCAGAGCTGGTATCGTAAATTGGAACATGCCTCTGACAGGGGCTAGTAGTGCGGCTCCCTTTGGCGGGATCGGTGCGAGTGGGAATCATCGGGCGAGCGCTTTGTATGCTGCAGATTACTGCGCGTATCCCGTCGCCTCGATGGAGGCGATGCATGCCACTTTGCCGGCAAATCTCTCTCCGGGCTTAACGATTAAACGATAAGTACTTAAGAATCAGATACTCAAAAATTAGCGACTTAAGAATTAGGTACTGAAAAATATAGGGACACATCATGAAGGCATATGAAGTCAACTTTGATGGGCTTGTTGGGCCAACACACAATTATGCAGGTTTGTCTTATGGCAATATTGCCTCAGAACAGAGCCTGAAGGATGTGTCGAATCCAAAGGAAGCTGCGCTGCAGGGCTTGATGAAAATGAAAGCCCTGGCAGACAAAGGTATTAAGCAGGGGATATTGCTGCCTCATCATCGCCCTGAGACAGGGATACTCAGGCAGTTGGGATTTACCGGAAGCGACGCGCAGGTACTGACGCGAGCGGCGAAAGAAGCGCCCGCAATTCTCGGCTCGGTATTTTCGGCTTCTTGCATGTGGACCGCGAATGCAGCAACTGTTTCGCCAAGTGCTGACAGTAACGATGGCCTGGTGCATTTTACCCCTGCAAACCTGAACGCCAAGCTGCACCGCGCGATTGAGCATCCGACGACCAGCTTGATGCTACAGGCGATCTTTAACAATGACCGTTATTTTGCGCATCACAAAGCCTTGCCATCGGTCAGCCAGTTTGGCGATGAAGGTGCAGCGAATCACACTCGATTCTGTAAGGATTATGGTGGATCGGGTGTGCAGCTGTTTGTGTATGGTCGGGAAGCCTTTAGCGAGCGCGGTCTAAAGCCCAAGCGTTATCCTGCAAGGCAGACCCTGGAAGCCTGTCAATCGGTTGTTCGATTGCATCAGATCGATAAAAGCCGGGTGGTTTATGCGCAGCAACGCCCGGATACGATTGATGCGGGCGTGTTTCACAATGACGTGATCTCGGTAGGCAACCGAAATGTGTTTTTCTGCCATGAAGAGTCCTTTCTGCGTCAGGACGAGGTGATTGATGAGTTACGCAGCAAACTCGGTGATACAGAGCTGCAGGTGATTACTGTTTCTGAACACGAAGTGCCATTGCATGATGCAGTTTCAAGTTATTTGTTCAATAGCCAGTTAATTAGCACTGCTGATGATGAAATGGTTCTGGTTGTACCTGCGGAATGTGATGCAACTCCATCAGTGCAGCGTTACTTGAAAAAACTGGTTTCTGGCGATAACCCTATCCGTGATGTCTTGAGTTTTGATCTCAAGCAAAGCATGAAAAACGGTGGTGGTCCGGCATGTTTGCGCTTGCGTGTTGCCTTGAACGAAGACGAGTTGGCCGCTGTTCATCCTGGTGTCCTGTTAACGGATAATCTTTACGACATTCTAACAGCATGGGTTGAGAGGCATTATCGGGATCAGTTGTCGCAATCGGATCTTGCTGATCCGCGTCTGATTACGGAATCTATGACCGCATTGGACGAGCTGACCCAATTACTCGGGTTGCCGGCCATCTACGCTTTTCAGCATTAGGCCTGCGCGTTGCCCTACAGGCACTTTGCTGTTGGGGAAGATCAGATATTCCAGGTTTTGCTGCACCCGGTATTCGGAAGAGGGCGAACGTGTTAACGCCGTCCCTTGCTTGAACTCACTGAAATTTGCAGCATCTTCGTCGACAAGAAGTTGAAAAGCATCGCTGTCGTTTAAGAGTTCATGGCAGACCTCGAATTCTTGCAGGTCTTTTTGGTTTGTCGTCTCGCTTTGTTTGTTTAGCGAAACCAGTTCGCACAAACACTGATAAGTATCCTTGTAGTGATCAAGATCGTTTTCACCAAAGCGATGCACTTTTCCAAGTTCCACTGTGTAGGCATCTGTTTTAAACGTGCGCGAAGTATAGGATGAAAAGGTTGAGGCAGGTTTATGTTGATACACCAAGGCCTGCACGCCCATATCGAGAAACACGCGCTTGGCTTCTTTAGAAAGCATCGATATCTCTTCATGCTCTCGCTTAGGTTTTAGCGCGAAGCGTTCAATGAACGAGTCCCTGATCGCTGTGTGCAAGTCGTAGTGCTCGGTCAGTGAGTAGCGGTTGGCAAAGCGCGTTACCTGGAGTTCCAGGGCATGTGCACGTTCCGCATCGACCGAGCCACGAAACGCCTTGCGGGCGTGTACACCCATAAACAGGCGGTTCATGTTGTGTTCGATGAAGCGTGTTTCAGCTTTCATCGCCTCGGGGTGGCCAAGAATCAGCAGCGTAGGGCGGCGCACGATCACCCGGGCATTGATGCAGTCATCAAGTAGCTTGTCGATCAGTTCGATGGGAGCGGTTTCGTTGCCGTGAATCCCTGCTGAGAGCAAAAGGCCACATTTATTGTGAGTCTGAGGTATCAGCTCTATTACGCCAAGAGCTCGTGTCATGACCTTGGTGCCATCGTCCAGATAGATAGACTGATTCGGGCGCCATGAATTCCGGTCCAAAGTACTCGCTATAAAGGATTTACCAGAAAGTAGGGCGGCGCCATCAGGCATTGCGCAGGTACCTAGGAGATTGGGCGTGTATGCGCCATGATTTTGGTTTCAATTTTCCGAAACATATAAATCAGCGCAAACGTTAGACAAAGGTAGATTGCTGCAACGAACAGGAACGCTTCAAAAGGCGCATAGTAGCGCGCATAAATGTCTCTTGCCGCACCAGTTAAATCAACAATAGTGACAACACTTGCGATAGAGCTGGCATGCAGCATAAAGATCACTTCGTTGGCATAGGCAGGAAGCCCCCGGCGCAGCGCGCCTGGAAGGATAATGCGGCGCATGCGTTTGGCTGCGCTCATGCCGTATGCTTTCGCCGCCTCAATCTCGCCTTTAGGCGTTGCTTCGATTGCCCCGCGGATAATCTCGGCAGTGTACGCAGCGGTGTTCAGTACAAAGGCAATCAGGCATGGGTAAAAAGCTTCTGACAGGATGTTCCAGAAGATGGTGTCCTGTATGCCTTGTATTTGAGCTGTGCCGTAGTAGATGAGGTATAGCTGCACCAGTAAGGGGGTGCCACGGAAAAAGTATACGTAGGCCCAAATCGGGCCATTGATAAACGGGTTCTTGGATGTGCGCAAGATGCCGAGAGGCAATGCAATCACCAGACCGATTAACAGGGACAAAAACACCAGTTGGACGGTGGTAACAAAGCCGTCCCAATAGTGCATTAATGTCGTTGGATTAAAAATCGCGTTATCGGCAAAAAGAGCCAGAAAAGCATCCATGTTTTTATCCTCTTGCCACGCCAGCGCTGTATTTGATTTCCAGACGCTTTAATCCCCATTCAGAGATCGCGGTCAGCAACAAATAGACAAAGGCTACAGGAATTAAAAAGGTAAAGGGCTCATGGACGGCTTTGGCCGCCTCGGATGCCAGGCGCACCATATCAGCCAAGCCGATGACGGATACCAGGGCCGTGGTTTTAAGCATGACCAGCCAGTTGTTGCCCAAACCGGGAAGGGCATGGCGCATCATTTGAGGGAAGGAAACACGCATGAATACCTGTCGACGATTCATGCCGTAGGCAAGAGCCGCCTCAATCTGTCCCTTGTCGACAGATTGGAAGGCGCCGCGAAAGGTTTCCGCCATGTAAGCGCCGAAAATGAAGCCGATTGTCACGACTCCTGCAATAAACTCATTGATGTTAAAGAATACATCAATCTTGAATTCTTCATAGAGCCAGTCAGAGAACTCGTTCATGAGCATTTGGCCACCAAAGAAGATCAGTAGCATGAGAACGAGGTCAGGCACTCCGCGTATCACCGTGGTGTAAACGGTCGCGATAGCTCTTGGGATCGGATTTTTGGAAAGTTTCGCGATCGCACCGGCAAGACCTAATATCAACGCAAGCAGCAGGGATAGCACCGCCACTTCAATGGTAAGGATAGCGCCCTGAAAAATGGAAGGGCCATAGCCGTGCAAATCAATCATCAAATGTTCCGTTATGTTTCAAAAAAGGCGGAAACCATCAGGTCTCCGCTTTTAAATGATTGCTTAGATTTTGATGCTGTAGGCAAAGTACTTTTTCATGATCTCGTCATAAGTACCATCTTCTTTCAGCTTCTTAAGCGCAGCATTAAACTTGTCAGCCAGTTCCGTGTCACGCTTGCGGAAAGCAGCAGCAACACCTTCTCCAACCTGAACGTTCTCACCGATAGACTGGTAGTTTTCGTCTTTCAGGATGGTTGTTTCGCCAACCGGGAAGTCAAGGAAAACCAGATCGATACGGCCGCCTGTCAAATCAAGAACAAGGTCATCTGCAGTGGTGTAACGCTTGATGTCTACAGTGTCTGCACCAACTTGGTTAGTCACGTAGTCATCTTGCACGGTACCACGCTGAACGCCAACGCGCTTACCTTTAAGCGCATCTTTGTTTGTTACGTCGATGTCCATGCCTTTTTTGCCGAACCATGCAGAAGGCGTGTTGTAGTAACCCTCAGAGAACAATACTTTTTCAGCACGCTCTGGTGTAGCAGACATAGATGAGAAAATAACGTCGTATTTGCGTGCCAATAGGCCAGGGATGATTCCGTCCCAAGCCTGGATAACCCACTCACACTCTGCCTTGATTTCGGCACACACTGCGTTACCAAGATCAATTTCGAAACCGGTCAGCGAGCCGTCTGGTGCCTTGTATTCAAATGGCTCATACGGCACATCAACAGCGAGTTTGATTTTGTCTGCAGCGAAGCCAAGGCTGGTGCTGGCTGCAAGAACACAACCTAGAAATAGCGATAGTTTTTTCATGAGGAATTCCCCTTATTGTTAGTCTCGACTCAACATGAGTTCGGTGATTTCGTACTGGTAATTAGTACTTCGGTTGAAGAAACTGCCTCACACGTTCGGAGTCAGCATTTTCAAATACTTTTTTCGGATCGCCATGTTCTTCAATGCGACCCTCATGCAAAAATACAACTTGCGAAGAAACGTCTCTGGCAAACGCCATTTCATGAGTGACCACGATCATTGTCCGGCCCTCATCTGCCAGACTGTGCATTACTTTAAGCACTTCTCCGACGAGTTCGGGGTCGAGAGCGGAGGTGGGCTCGTCAAACAGCAAGACCTCCGGTTCCATTGCCAACGCCCGGGCGATGGCAGCTCGTTGTTGCTGTCCTCCGGACATTTGACTTGGGTAATAATCCTTTCGCTCGTAGATGCCGACTTTGTCCAAGAGCGCAGAGGCTCGCTCAGTCGCTTCCTTTTTGGAAACCCCAAGAACATGAACAGGCGCTTCGATAATGTTTTCCATGACGGTCATATGCGACCAGAGGTTAAAACCCTGAAATACCATAGACAATTTGGAACGCATGCGCTCAACTTGCTTGATGTCAGCAGGCATGCGCTCGCCGCGCTTATCTGTTTTGAACTTTACGGCTTCGCCGTGCAGAGCGATTTCCCCAGAGGTCGGGATTTCAAGCATGTTAATGCAACGGAGAAAGGTGCTTTTTCCGGAACCGGATGAACCGATCATGGAAATCACATCGCCTTTCTGGGCTTTGAGAGAGACACCTTTTAGTACTTCGTGGTCGTTGAAATTCTTGTGAATGTCCGTCACCACTAAAGGTGCAGCTTGGCTCATATCGGGCTCCGTTGCCGACGAAGGGAATTTAATTCAGCCCTAAAAATAAACCAGACTCTTGGCTGAAGCAAATTTATGTTTGGGGATTATGAGTCAACAAAAACAGATTTCAGGTAATCGTTCAGAAGAAGTCCCTTCGGATCCATTTCCTGACGAATCTTTTTGAAGTCGTCCCAGCGAGCATACGCTTCATTAAACTGCTTGCCTGAGAAGCTGTTGAGTTTGCCCCAATGTGGTCGACCACCGTATTTCTGGAAGATGGGTTCAATTGCTGCGAACAAGGGTTCGTGATC
>DAITOW010000050.1:0-12459 GCA_036833965.1 Oleiphilaceae bacterium | reverse complement strand
TCAGACACCTGCGCGTGCCGGTCGGCGTTAACACATGGAACGACAAACCGAACATCAGGCACCTGACGGGCTATTTCTTTGGCCGCTCCAAAAAAAGAATCCCCAATACGTGAGATTTCACCTGCTCGACTCCCGGGCAGTATCGCGACAACAGTTGCATTCGCATCAAGGCCCAAAGCTGTCCTGGCAGCCCCCCGATCAGAGGATAAGGGAATGAGGTCAGCCAGCGGGTGCCCGACAAAGCGCACCGCAACACTATGCTGCTTATAAAATTTTGCCTCAAACGGAAACAGGGTCAGCATCAAATCGACAGCACGCGCTATTTTGAATACACGTTTCTGCCGCCAGGCCCAAACGGACGGGCTCACATAATGCGCGGTTTTGATGCCAGACTGCCGCAACTGCAATTCCAGACCGATATTAAAATCGGGCGCATCAATACCGATAAAAACATCCGGGCGGTCGGACAAAAAATGGCGCTTAAGAGCTCGACGAATACCGATTAACTCAAAAATTCGTCCCAACACCTCAAACAAACCCATGACGGAGAGACGCTCCATCGGGAACAGGCTTTTGAACCCCTGTTCCAGCATTAACGGCCCACCAATACCACTGAACCTTGCGTCCGGGTGACGCTTAAGAATTTCCGCCATAAGTCCGGAACCAAGAATATCACCAGAAGCCTCGCCAACAACCATACCAATATGTAAAGGCCGGGAATCTATTGAAGACAAAGAACTTCCTGACATGGATTAGCGCATGATTCCGCGATCAGAACGCTCGATACTCTTAACAAACGTATCGATAACACCATCGACATCATCCATAGCCTTTAACTCCTGGAGCGCCTCATCAAGTTTCAGTCCTTTGCGGTACAGTGTCCGATACGCACCTTTGAGAGCCTTGAGCGAATCAGCCGAAAACCCCCTGCGCTTCAAACCTTCACTATTTAAACCGAAGGCCGAGGCTGACTGACCACTTGCCATCACAAATGCAGGTATATCACGCAGAACAATACTGCCGCCTGCACTCATCGAATGCGCACCGATCTTGCAAAACTGATGAACCATCGTTCCGCCCCCCAGGATAACAAAGTCATCGACATAGACATGCCCGGCTACGGTTGCGGAGTTTGCAAAGATGCAATGACTACCTACGCGACAATCATGCGCCACATGAACATACGCCATAAACAAGTTGTCAGAACCAATACTGGTGATTCCTTCATCCTGAACAGTTCCTCGATGAATCGTACAACCCTCACGGACAATGTTATTGTTACCCATTACGAGACGGGTCGCTTCACCTGCGTATTTTTTATCCTGACATTCTTCACCAACACTGGCGAACTGATAAATAGTGTTGTTGCTGCCAATGGTCGTTGGACCGTTAATAACGACATGTGAGCGAATATCGCAGCCTTCGCCAATCTCAACATCAGCACCAATTACTGTATAAGCGCCTACCTTTACGTTCGACCCAAGCTTTGCGCTAGGGTCAATAATGGCTGTTGGATGAATCATCTTATCTCTCTCGCTCGGCGGTCATAATTTCAGCAACACAAACAACTTCATCATCCACAAGGGCACGACAGTCAAACTTCCAGATATTGTGTTTAGCAGACAGAATATTCGACTCAAGCCTTAACTGATCTCCCGGAACAACCGGACGCTTGAAACGCACCTTGTTAGAGCCGGCAAAATAATGGACGAGATTTTCACTCGGCTTTTTGTTTGTTGTAACAAACCCCAGGATGCCGCTAATTTGTGCCAGGGCCTCAAGAATGTATACGCCTGGCAAAATAGGCATATCCGGAAAGTGCCCCTGAAAATAGGATTCATTAATCGAGACATTCTTGTATCCGCTAATGCTTTTGTTTGCCTCTACCGAAGTAACGCGATCCACAAACAAAAAAGGATGTCTGTGAGGGAGGTATTCATGAATTTCGTTTATATCCATTGTGCGCAATGTGTTTTCCACAACCACCCCTTAGTTATCAAGGCCACTATTTAAAGACTTCAACTGTCTCTCGAGATCACGGATCCGCGCTTCGGTACTGTCTAGCCTACGCAAACGTGCAATACTCTTTTTCCAATCTTTGTTCGTCTGAACACCTGTGCCAGACGAGTACACGCCGGGCTCGGTAAGACTCTTTATTACCATGGTCATGGCGGTTATATGCACCCCGTCTACAACCTCAAGATGCCCTGCAATACCGCACGCTCCGCCAACAATACAATTTTTGCCAAGGGTCGTTGAACCGGCAACCGCACTACACGCAGCAATAGCGGTGTTCTCCCCGATCACGACGTTATGCGCGATTTGAATCTGGTTATCCAAAATTACACCATTTTGGATAAGGGTATTATCGAGTGCTCCGCGGTCAATGGTAGTGTTCGCACCAATCTCTACACGATCCCCAATGACAACCCCTCCCAACTGGCTAATACGTTGCCAACCTTTGCCTGTTGGAGCAAAACCGAAGCCGTCTGAGCCAATAACACAACCAGCCTGGACCGTACACAACTCACCAATTGAAACGCCATGATAGATGGTCACATTGGGGTAGATGCGCGTACCGCTTCCAATCTTTGAATCGGCGCCAACGACAACGTTCTCTCCGAGATAAACGTTATCTCCAATCTCGACACCTTTAGCAAGCCGCGCCCCTGCACCGATGTAAACACCTTGTCCAAGGCTGACACTTTCATCAATCGTAGCCTCGGCTGACACACTCGGTAAAAATTCTGCCACTGGATCCCAAAGTACGCTCAACTGAGCATAGGCCAGATACGGATTGTCGTGAACAACTGCATTTCCGACATAGCTCTCGGCCAGCTTTGGGGATAATAAAACTGCAGAAGCTTTTGTAGTTTCGAGATACTTGGTGTAGGCAGGATTTGCGATAAAGCTCAAGTACCCGGAGCATGCCTCCTGAATAGTAGCAAGACCACGTATATGCAATGACGCATCACCTATGACTTGTCCACCGACCCGATCAGCCAATTCCTCTAGGGAAAAACTTTTGTCCAGCATCAATCGCGACCCAAAAGCTCTTAAAGAGCATCCAGCATTTCAATGATCTGCTTAGTGTAGTCCATAGTTGGAGCAGCGTAGAGTGCTGCTTCGCGCGGAAGGATGAGATCCAACCCTTCTTTCTCAACCAGTTTGCCGATTACCGCATCCAAATTAGGACGGGATTGCTCTAAAAACTCCTGACGCTTCTCAGCTAATGCTTTATCAAGCTTTGTTTTCAGATACCGAAATTCTTGTACTTTCTCTTCCAGGTCTGCCGCCAACTTCGCACGCTCACTATCACTCATGATCGCTGCGTCATTTTGCAGCCGCATCTCCAACTTTTGCGCTGCCTCACTTACAGCACGAACCTCCAGGTCCTGCTGTTTAAAATCCGCAACCATTTTATCAGAGTACGCTTGTGCAGCCTTGGATTGAAAGAGTGCTGCACGCATATCGATCAGACCAATCTTCATCTCAGCAGCAGCTGTAATGGAAAAGCTCGCTAGTAATGCAAATAAAACAAGGTTCTTAAAAGCTTTCATATCGTGTATTCCTGTCTAAGTATTAAAATGGTTGACCCAAAGAGAACTGGAAGAACTGCTTCTCATCCTCCGGCGTTGCATTCATCGCTTTACCAAAGCTAAAACCTAGCGGCCCGATAAAGGTATTCCATTGCAACGCTAGGCCCGTCGACCAACGAATCTCATTCAAATCAAAGTCATATCCGCGATCAGTATCGAAAACATTACCCGTATCAACAAAGTATGCCATACGCATTGAGCTCTGATCTTTCACAAAAGGAATCGGAAAAATAAATTCGAGACTATTTTCGAAAAGCAGGTTACCACCAAACGGGTCAGAGGAAGCGAACTGCGCCTGCTCCGTTGTACGTGGACCTAGGGAATTATTCTCGTATCCACGAACAGAGTTAATACCGCCTGCATAATAATGCTCGTAAAACGGCATGTAGTCGGTGTCCCCATATCCACCACCATATGCCCACTCATTACGAAGCCTGAACACAAATTCATGGGATTCGCTCACCGGAACATATATGTTCGAATTATATCGAAGCTTATAAAACGAAAGGTCACTTCCCGGCACTGTAATTTCTCCGGATAGACCTTGTCGCCAGCCGGATGTAGGGAACATCCCCCTATTTAAGGTACTGCGAGACCATCCCAACGTCACATCAAAATTGTCAAACTTATCACCGTTCTCTGTAATGAAGCGATCAATCCAGCGGTGGAAGGTCGCCGACCGACAGCGCAGTGTGATTATAACCCACCCCAAAACTCAAGCGGGAGACAGGATCAATAGGATAACCAAAAGTGACCGACGCCCCTGTCGCATCCAGCACGTAGTCCGAGCGGTTTGATTGATCGAAATCCGTTTCACGCGCAAAAACGCTAAAGCCCCGGCTTACACCATCAACGGTATAATAAGGGTTCAGATAACTGAAATTGGCCGACTTCACCGATGAGCTTTTGTTGACCCCGAACGATACACGTTTACCGGTACCGAAAAAGTTATTCTCTGACACGCTCAAACCGAGCGTAACACCGCTACCCTGACTAAAGCCCAAGCTTGCAGACAAGTTACCTGAACTCTGCTCCTCAACAGAATAATTAACATCGATCTGATCATTCACGCCCGGCACAGATGGAGTTTCAACCGACACATTGCCGAAAAAGCCAAGTCTGGAAAGCTTTGTTTTTGAAACTTCGATCAAATCCGTAGAAGCTGACGCACCTTCCATCTGCACCATCTCCTGACGCAAAACAGAATCTTTCGTGGTGGTATTTCCGATAAAGTTGATTCGACGTACGTAGTTTCTCTTCCCCGGGTCAATGTAGAAAATAATGTTTGCGCTATTATCGTCCAACGGCTCCGGTATAGGATTTACGCTTGCATAGGTATAGCCTTCACCACCTAGAGCACGCGAGATTTGTTCTGCGGACAATGTGAGCTTGTTTCGGGAGAAAGTATCACCCGGTTTAATAAACACGAGCTCCTCTAGTTCGCTTTTATCGAGAATAAGCTCACCTTTAAGCTCAAACCCCTTAACGGTAAAGAGCGGCCCCTCATCTACGTTAATTGTAATAAAAACATTCTGCTTATCGGGAGAGATAGAAACCTGTGTCGACTCGATATTGAACTTGATGTATCCGCTATCAAGATAATAGGAGCGGATTCGCTCAATATCACCACTTAACTTTTCACGGCTATATTTATCGTCGCTCGTAACGAAGGTCCAGAAGCCGGGCGTTTTAAGCTCCATCAAATCGATAAGCTCCTGATCCGAAAACGCTTCATTACCGACAACATTGATGTGCAAGATCGAAGAAACCTCACCCTCATCAATTTCTATCTTAATGTCGACCCGATTTTGTGGAAGTTCTTCAACTTCCGCTTCGACAGATGCGCTATAACGCCCCTGTGTAACATAAGATCGAAGTATTTCCAGCTCCAAGCGCTCGAGAGTTACTCGCTTGAATACTTTGCCTTCCGACATCCCGGCTTGCTTTAGACCCTCAAGCAAATCTTCTTCAGAAATATCTTTGTTGCCAGAAATCTCTATTTTTCCAATAGAAGGTCGCTCCTGAAGCGTAACAATCAAATCATTTCCATTGCGATACAGCGAGATATCGGTAAACAGTCCCGTCTCAAAGAGCGTTCTGCTCGCCTCAGCCAACTTAGTCGCATCGACTTCTTCACCAACGGAGACAGGGAAGCTTGAGAAAACGGTTCCGGCGGAAACACGCTGAAGACCCTCTACCTGAATATCGTCGACACGAAACGTTTCGCCCAACGCTGCCGCAGAGCAAACACAAGAAAATAAGGCGATAGCCAATATTGGCAATCGAAAAAAGTTGAACATTAACTACAGCACCTAGAGTATGCGTAACCAGTTGGTTTATTAAAGACGCATAATATCGTTATAAAACGCCACCGCCATCAACATGACAACCAGCGATAATCCAATCTTGAAGCCAATCACCTGGCTACGCTCAGAAAGCGGACGCCCACGGATCGCTTCAATGAGATAAAATAAAATGTGTCCACCATCTAGCACCGGAATGGGCAAAAGATTCAGAACACCCAAACTGACACTGAGCAGAGCCAGAAAGCGCAAAAATTCTTCAACACCAGTACTGATCGACTGGTTCGCGACACGTGCAATGGTGATCGGACCGCTGAGATTCTCCAGCGAGATCAAGCCAATGACCATTTTCTTAACCGCGCCAAAGGTCATCGCTACATCTGACCAGGTCTGATCCAGAGCATGACCGAACGCCTCACGCGGCCCATAGTTGACCGTTGCTATGAGTTCGGCAGGATACTTATACGGAGCGACACCGACACCAATTTTTCCAACCAAGCCCCCCTCCGGATTTTCAACGGCTTCCGGGACAATCTTCAGTTGGACGAAACTTTCGCCACGCGCTACCTCAACCAGAATTTGCTCACCGGCGTTAGCCTGAACAACTTCTACAAACGCATACCAATCATCTAGCGCAAGTCCGTCGACGGCAACAACACGATCCCCCTCTAACAGACCCGCGACATGCGCAGGACCACCATGATTTACAACATCAATAACTGGAGCAACGGGCGGCCGATACGGAACAAATCCCAGCCCCCTAATTAAGTCGGAATCGTCTCTTCCCTGCATCCAGCGTTCGAGATTCAACTGGTAGGTCTTGCTTGCCCCTGAAAGCTCTCCGTCAAGCGTAATCACCCCGGTATCGCCAATATGGGTGACCAGCGACATAACGACATCGCGCCAGCCGTTAACCGCCTGCCCATCAACCCTCGAAATAACGATGCCTTCCTCGACACTTGCGACACTCGCTGGCGTGTCAGGAAGCACCTCTCCGACTTTTGGTACAACCGTGTTAAAACCGATTGTAAACATGGCCCAATACGCAACAATCGCGAACAGGAAATTTGCCAAGGGCCCTGCTGAGGCAATTGCAATGCGCTGGCTAACCGGCTTTGAGGTAAAGGCATAGTCCTTTAACGCGTCAGGAACAGGCCCCTCTCTTTCGTCCAACATCTTGACGTACCCGCCAAGCGGAATAGCAGCAACCGCGAACTCCGTGCCGAGCTTATCTTTCCAGCTAAACAATGGTGAACCAAAGCCAATAGAGAATCGCAGCACTTTCACACCACAACGGCGAGCGACCCAAAAATGCCCAAACTCATGAATGGTTACCAATATACCAAGCGTAACAATGAGTGAGATAACCGACTGAAAGACTTCCATAATTACATAGATACCGGGTACTAAAACACCAAACCGCCAACCAAATCAGCTGCGATCAGACGCGCTTCTTGATCTGCCGAAACAACATCATCCAAACAACCAGGATTACCGCCTGGCGAGCGAGTCATAACCTGTTCAATGATATCAGCAATTGAGGTAAACCTGATGTTACCTTTAAGAAAGGCCTCTACAGCAATTTCGTTCGCTGCGTTCAAATAAGCTGGAACATACCCGCCCGCATCAAAGGATTCGCGCGCCAACCCTAGGCATGGAAAAGCCTCCATGTCCGGGGATTCAAAGTCGAGAGAAGACAGCTGAAAAAAGTCCAAAGGCTCAACACCTGAATCAATCCGCTCGGGCCAACCCAGGCCGTAAGCAATCGGGGTCCGCATATCAGGCTGCCCCAACTGGGCCAGCACTGACCCATCACGGTACTGCACCATGGAATGAATGACGCTCTGCGGGTGCACAACGACTTCGATGTCTCTGGGCTTGAGATCGAACAGCCAGCATGCCTCTATCAGCTCCAAACCCTTGTTCATCAGGCTGGCAGAATCGACTGAAATTTTTTGCCCCATACTCCAATTTGGGTGCGCGCAGGCTTGTCGCGGCGTCACCTCTGATAACTGCGTTTTGGAGTAGCCTCTGAACGGCCCCCCGGACGCCGTAAGCAGAACCTTGCTTACTTCGCTTCCGGGATTACTTCCGCAAGCATAGTTCGCAGGCAAGCATTGGAAGATAGCGTTGTGCTCACTATCAATAGGAAGAATGGTTCCGCCGGACCGCTTGATGGCATCGATAAAAAGAGAGCCGGATAGAACCAACGACTCTTTGTTTGCCAATAACACCTTCTTTCCGGCACTAGCAGCTGCATAGCTCGCCTGAAGACCAGCACTGCCGACAATCGCGGCCATCACAATATCAATTTCATCAGACGAGGCGATCTCGACCAATGCATTTGCACCAATCAACAATTCCGTTGACACTCCGCTAGCCTCGAATGCCGCCATCGCATCACTTGCAACAGCAGCATCTGAAACTACCGCGTAACGAGGAGAGTAAAGGAGGCATTGCTCAAGAAGTGCCGACCAGGAAGAGTGCGCACTTAGTGCATAAATTTCGTATTTGTCGGCATGTCGGGCCGCGACATCAATCGTGTTTAACCCAATAGATCCTGTTGCACCAAGAATACAGAGCTTATTCAGGCTCACGGACTACCCCAAGCGATCCATGAAAAGCTATATAGCAAGGCTGTGAGAACCGGAATGCTCGCAGTAAGGCTATCAATGCGATCCAGAACGCCACCATGCCCAGGCAGCAGGTTACTGCTGTCCTTGATTCCCGCTTCACGCTTGAAAAGACTCTCCGTTAAATCTCCAAAGATAGAAACAATCGCAGCAACAACCGTCACCACGACCAGTTCAAGAGTAAGCGTTAGATCCAAATCCAACCAAAACGAGGCACCGAGAGCAAGAATAACCGTGCACAGCAAACCGCCCCATGCTCCGGCCCAACTTTTACCCGGCGAGACAGCGGGCGCTAACTTGGCCTTACCGAAGGCGCGTCCGGCGAAATACGCTCCTGTATCAGCAGCCCAAATGAGCAGCAAGGCATAAAACAAAACGAGATGCACACCGAGATCAATATCCACAAGCATCTTAGCTTCTCGAAGAGCCAGCATTGTCTTCCAGAAAGGAATAAGAATAAGAAGACCGATCACAAGCTTGATTGAACGCTGACGCCAAAAACGGCTGGTTCCCGGGTAGCGGAGAACCAACACGATTGCTATCAGCCACCAAGCCAGACCAAGATAGAGTATCGGTGTCGCAGGGATGTAACGTACAAAGATAAGCCAAATTGCCACATAAACAGCATAAGCGACACGCAAAGACTGACGCTCATATCCAGAAAGGCGCGCCCACTCCCACGCTGCAACCGCCACAATAGCTCCTACGAACCAGTAAAATCCCTGAACATCGGTCCCAAAGATTCCAGCCAAAGCCAACGGAGCAAGTATCAAAGCTGTGATTATGCGATGCTTGAGCAATGTGCACCCCCTCTTATATTTAGTATCTGGCGCGTTAAACTAACGTGCCCCATCGTCACTCTCGTTATCAGGCCACGCAACGTTAGACAGATCCTCAGCAGACGGAGCCTGTCCGGATTCGCCCGTAACCTGCTCATCAGTTTGTCCAAAACGGCGCTTGCGCTGACTATAAGCATCCAAGGCGGCTAACATTTGCTCTTCCTTGAAATCAGGCCAATACAACTCAGAAAAATAGTACTCGGCATAGGCGAGCTGCCAAAGCATAAAGTTACTGATCCGATATTCACCGGCCGTGCGAATCATAAGATCAGGCATCGGTAAATCACCAAGCGAAAGCCTGGACTCAATCATACCTTCATCAATATCTTCAGGTACCAAGTCACCATTCAACGCGCTACGAGCAATGGATTTTACTGCCTGCGTAATATCCCACTGCCCGCCGTAATTTGCCGCAACGGCCAGAGTCATACCTGTGTTCGATTCGGTTAAACGCTCTGCCTTTTCCATGTACTCTTGCAGCAAATCACTAAACTTGGAGCGATCCCCAATAATTCTGAGACGGATGTTGTTTTTATGGAGCTTTTTAACTTCATGCTGAAGGGCAACCAAAAACAGACGCATCAATGCTCCAACCTCAATAGCAGGCCGGCGCCAGTTTTCACTGCTGAACGCAAAGAGAGTGAGCACCTCAACACCCTCGCGCACACAGGTCTTCACCACTGAACGCACTGCATCGACACCGGCCTTGTGTCCGGAAACACCTATTTGGTTTCTAGACTTAGCCCAACGGTTATTGCCATCCATAATGATAGCAACATGTTTTGGTCGGTTTGAGGCGGTATATGGGATCTTGGATGTCATGAATTGTCGCTTTACAAGCCTGCGACACATGATCAGTCATGCGTCGCAAGAAATTGAAGAACCTAGACTTTCATCAAATCCGCTTCTTTTTCCTGAAGCATCTTTTCAACTTCAGCCACGTAACGATCTGTCAATTTCTGAACCTGATCCTCTCCACGCTTAAGATCGTCTTCAGTGATCTCTTTTTCTTTCAGTAATTCTTTCAAATAAGAGTTGGCATCCCTACGCGCACTGCGAATCGACACACGACCAGCTTCAGCATCTGCTTTCGCCAACTTTGCCATGTCTCGGCGCGTTTCTTCTGTTAAGGGAGGCATTGGCACCCGAATCAGATCACCGTTAGTAGAGGGATTCAAACCCAAATTAGCCGCCATGATCGCTTTCTCGATAGCTGGTACCAATGGCTTTTCCCAGGCAGAAACAGCAAGTGTACGTCCATCCTCAACGCTGATATTTGCAACTTGCTTTAGCGGAGTATCAACACCGTAATACGAAACCATCACCCCATCAAGAATACTCGGGTGAGCACGACCGGTACGAATTTTTGCAAACGCAACACCTAAAGCCTCAAGGCTCTTTTTCATGCGCTGTTCAGCTTCTTGTTTAACATCTTCAATCACAGCCTAATCCTCTATTTACTTATCTGTATCCGCCGCCCTCTTTTCTTTAGGCGCCGCTTCAATTAAGGTCCCTTCAGGCTCACCCACCATAATTGAGGTAAGCGCTCCCGGCTTATTCATATTGAACACTCTTACTGGCATTGAGTGGTCACGACACAGGCAAATTGCAGTAAGATCCATAACACCCAGTTTGCGATCAAGCACCTCATCATAAGTAAGCCGATCAAAACGTTTGGCTTTCTTTACTTTCATCGGGTCAGCATCATAGACACCATCAACTTTTGTTGCCTTCAACACAACATCAGCTTCCACTTCGATACCGCGCAAGCATGCAGCAGAGTCTGTGGTAAAAAACGGGTTACCGGTACCCGCACTAAAAATAACGACGTCACCATCTTTGAGCCAACGCATCGCTGACCGACGGTCATAGTGCTCTACCACACCACTCATTGGGATCGCTGACATAACACGAGTGGAGATATTTGAACGCTCCAAGGCATCGCGCATTGCAAGGGCATTCATTACCGTCGCCAGCATCCCCATATGATCGCCAGTAACACGATCCATTCCTGCAGCATTCAGCGCCGCACCTCGAAACAAGTTGCCGCCACCGATTACCATACCAACCTGCACACCGATGCCGATCAACTGCCCTACTTCAAGCGCCATACGATCCAGTACTTTAGGATCAATACCGAAATTCTCATCACCCATGAGCGCTTCACCGCTCAACTTTAACAAAACACGCTTGTACTTTGGTTGCAGGTTAGCTGCCATAATTTTAACCCTAAAGAATTGACGGACACATTATAGTCGTTTGCTTTGCTTGGCCACATAAAACAATGCCGCACCTTATCTACTAAGGTACGGCACCGGCGCGAATTGTAACAAGAAGAGGTTATAGCCGCTACGGCAAAACCCCTCTTTTTAATCGCAAAAATACAGGCCAATAATTAACCTTTAAGCTGAGCCGCAACTTCTGCAGCAAAATCAGTCTGCTCAACCTCGATACCTTCACCAACCTCAAGACGAACAAAAGAAACGATCTCTGCGCCACCGTCTTTGGCCAATTGACCAACAGTTACTTCAGGGTTTTTAACGAAAGGCTGCTCAGTCAAACTATTCTCTTTCAAGAACTTCTTGATTCGGCCACCCATCATTTTCTCAACGATTTCATCAGGCTTGCCTTCCATGTCAGGCTGGGCCTTGATGATCTCTTTCTCTTTCTCAAGCTCTTCTTGCGCCATATCTTCCGGACGAAGTACGCGCGGGTTGACGGCTGTTGCATGCATAGCGATGTCTTTCGCCAACGCTTCAGTGCCGCCGTTCAGCGCAACAATTGCACCAATACGGTTATTTGAGTGAACGTATACACCAACAACGTCACCTTCAACTTTCACTGCGCGACGTGGAGAGATGTTCTCACCGATTTTCTGAACCAAGGCTTCACGATCTGCCTCACAAAGTCCTGCAACTTCGGTCGTGCCGGAAGCAAATGCTTCTGCAGCTACTTTGTTAGCAAATGCAAGGAAACCCTCGTTCTTCGCAGCAAAGTCAGTTTCCGAGTTTACTTCTACAAGCATTGCAGATTTGTTGTCAGCCGAAGACTGAAGAACAACAACACCTTCCGCCGCAGTACGACC
>DAITOW010000049.1:0-12999 GCA_036833965.1 Oleiphilaceae bacterium | reverse complement strand
ACTTAATGTCCACGCTGAGCAGTTTAAAAACGGCTTTTTAAACGAGTTGAAGGGCGTGCTTGAACCCTATCAGGGAGGCGCTTGTCCTGTCTCTTTGCGTTACTGTCGGGATGATGCGGAAACTACCATTGTTCTGGGCGAGGCGTGGCAGCTCCGGCCTGAAGATGAGGCCTTGCAGGAGTTGTCTCACTTTTTAGGTAAAGAAAAAGTCATGCTTGAGTACAATTAGCTCTTTAAATTACGACTATACTCGTGCCTAATTACGTGTATCGCTTATTGTCAAACAGCTCTGGCAAACAGTCTTTTTAATTCGGGTTTTTATGAATATACAGTATCTTGACTTTGAACAGCCGATTGTAGAACTTCAGGAGAAAATCTCTGAACTTCGTATGGTTGGCAATAGCCAGGATATGAATCTTACGGACGCGATCGAACGCCTCGAACGTGAGTGTATCGCGCAAACTAAATCGATCTTTTCCAATCTCACTCCATGGGATATTACCCGTATCGCGCGCCATCCGAAGCGCCCTTACACGCTTGATTATATCGCTGAAATTTTTGATGAGTTTGAAGAGCTTCATGGCGATCGAACCTATGCTGATGACCCTTCCATTGTCGGAGGACTCGCGCGTTTAGGCCCATATTCAGTCATGGTGATTGGGCAGCAAAAGGGGCGGGATGTTAAGGAGAAGGTAAAGCGAAATTTTGGTATGCCTATGCCAGAAGGGTATCGCGAGGCAAAACGTTTGATGGAAATGGCAGAGCGTTTTGGCTTGCCAGTGGTTACCTTGATTGATACACCCGGGGCATTCCCTGGTATCGGCGCTGAAGAAAGAGGCCAAAGCGAGGCCATTGCCCGCAATATCGCAGTGATGTCGCGTTTAAAAACACCGATTGTCTCGACCGTTATCGGTGAGGGCGGTTCTGGTGGAGCGCTCGCCATTGGTGTTTGTGATCGACTCAATATGCTTGAATACGCTACCTATTCGGTTATTTCTCCGGAAGGTTGTGCCTCGATTCTCTGGAAGAGTGCCGAGTATGCAGCAGATGCTGCTACGGCTATGGGAGTAACAGCGCCTCGTCTGAAAGAGTTGGGTTTGATTGACCAGATTATCGAAGAGCCTCTTGGCGGCGCGCATCGTGATATTGAAACGATGGCGCAGTCTCTCAAGGCGCGCTTGCTTGAAGATATCCGTGTGCTGCGCGATACACCTTTGGATGACTTGGTTGAGCAGCGTTACCAGCGCCTGACTGCCTATGACCGAGGCTAATGGTTGATCCTAGTTTGAGGTCAGTGGTTGAGGCTAGCTTAAGGCGCGCGCTCGCTTCCTGCTCATTTTCCCCAAATAGCGCATGCTTTATTGCTTATAGCGGTGGCCTTGATTCCACAGTGCTACTTCATGCTGCGGCGCGAGCTATTCAGGCATCGCCCTCCCGAAACAATCTCCATCTCAAGGCGATTCATGTGCATCACGGTATTAGCAAGAATGCCGATGCCTGGGCTGCCCACTGCCAGAATGTCTGTTCGAGTTTGAATATTCCCTTGTTGCTTGAGCGGGTGACGCTCGCGTTTAAAGAAGGTAGCTTTGAGCAAAATGCGCGAGAAGCCCGCTACACGGTCTTTAAAAAACATCTTGGTCGGGCTGATTATTTGTTTCTTGCGCATCATGCTGACGATCAGTTGGAAACGGTCTTGATGCGGCTAATGCGGGGTGGTGATGCCAGCTTATTGGCAGGCATTCCTGAAGCCAGAAAGCTGGGTGAGGGCTCTTTGTTCAGACCCTTTAAATATCTGCGTCGGGAGGACCTTGAACACTATGCTGCCGATCATGAATTGGTCTGGGTCGAGGATGAGTCGAATCAGGACGTAATCATTGAACGTAATCGGATTCGGCACGATGTATTGCCTCGATTGAAGGAAAAAGCGCCGGAATTTCTTTCTCTACTCTCGTTCATTGCGGAGGGGCACGAGGCTTTGAATCATTTGTCGGGTCGAATGTTTGAAGCGCTCTATCCTGCATTTCGGGAAGAGATATATCGTGGCGAGCAGGGGCTTTCCTTAACCCGTCTTCGATTACTCTCGCCGGAAGCGCAGCGAAGTTTGTTGCGTTGGTGGATTCGCTGCCGAGAGTTGCCTCAGCCTGGCAAGGCTTTGTTTGAGAGAATATTTTCAGAATTGATTCCTGCAGGCGCCGAGGCTGATCCGATCGTAAACTGGAAAGGGGTCAGGGCTCGTCGGTTCGAGAATGCGATCTTTTTGGTGGGCGACAATCAGCAGGAGTTTCCGGACGTCTCTCATGAGAAGCTTTCGGGACGACCGTGGATGGAGTTGGGTAGACAGCAAAAGGTCGCAGGCCGTTCAAAGAAAGAATGGCAAAAGCGACTGCGAATTGCGCCCTGGCAAAGGCAGTCTTTGTTTGTGATGTCTTGCGATGCTAGTCCCGAAAAAGAGCCGGGTGCCGGGTTGGACGTAATTGATTTGAAAGACGGGAGGAGCATTTTTGCTCCCCCAAAATAACGAGCCGATAGGCTCGTGCTGATTTAACTGCTTTTGGCTTTAAGCCGCGGGCTATAAGTTTTCGCCCAGTGTGGCGACCATCACCGCTTTGATGGTGTGCATTCTATTCTCGGCCTGATCGAAGACGATGCTGGCTTCAGATTCAAAAACGTCCTCGGTCACTTCGAGGCCGTTGAGTCCGTAGGTTTCTTCAATCTCTTTGCCGACGCGAGTCTCATTGTTGTGAAATGCTGGCAAACAATGCATGAACTTAGCCTTGCTGTTGCCGGTAAGAGCCATCAATGTTGAATTCACCTGATAGGGTTTCATTAAGCTGACACGTTCATCCCATGCTTCCTTTGGTTCACCCATCGAGACCCATACATCTGTGTAAACAAAGTCAACGCCGGCTACCCCGGTCTCAACATCGCTGGTCAGAGTAATGGTTGCGCCGCTGCTTTGAGCAATTTGCTGACATTTTTCAACGAGCGCATGTTCAGGATGATAGCCTTGCGGAGCGACCAGACGTATGTCCATGCCCATGATGGCTGCGCCAACCATCAGCGAGTTGCCCATGTTGTTGCGAGCATCACCGAGGTAGGCGAATTTGATTTCCGAAAGCGCCTTGTCTTCGCTGTATTCGGTCATCGTCAGGAAGTCGGCGAGAATTTGAGTTGGATGAAATTCATCCGTTAAGCCGTTCCAGACCGGAACGCCCGAATATTTTGCCAGAGCCTCTACGTCGCTTTGGCGATAGCCTCTGAACTCAATGCCGTCATACATGCGGCCAAGAACACGAGCAGTGTCTTTTACCGACTCTTTTTCACCCATCTGTGAGCCGCCGCCGATGTAGGTGACGTTCGCCCCCTGATCGAAGGCTGCCACTTCAAAGGCGCAGCGTGTGCGGGTCGACGCCTTTTCAAAAATGAGCGCGATGTTTTTTCCTGACAAATGCTTTTGTTCGGAGCGACGTTTCTTTTGAGCTTTCAATTGCTGCGCCAGTTCTAGCAGTTCGCCAATCTCTTTAGCGCTGAAATCGAGTAATTTGGTAAAGCTTCTTCCTGCGAGCGAGTGGCTCATGGTCGTCTCCGGATCTCAAAAACCGGAGATGATAGCAAAATGCCTGATTGTTTGTAGAGATACTCTCTGCAGATTTTTTTGAGCGGCCTTTGTGCGCGAAAGCCTTTATAGCGCCTTTGTTCTTGCTATTTGGGAGGGGAGGCTTTAGAATGCGCGGCTCGAAAAACTGCGGGCGGTAGTATTCAGTTATGAATAACCTGTCCGTTTAATTTGTAACTCCTTGCTTTAAATAAAATTTTTGATTTAAGGCTATATATCCAAAGGGAGCATTTATGCGTCACTACGAGATCGTATTCTTGGTACATCCTGATCAAAGCGAACAGGTACCAGGTATGGTTGAGCGATACAGCAACCTAATCACTAACGGCGGTGGTCAAATTCATCGTCTTGAAGATTGGGGTCGTCGTCACTTGGCTTACCCGATCAACAAAATCCACAAAGCACACTACATTTTGATGAATATCGAGTGTGGTAACGAAGTGCTTGAAGAGCTTTCTCACAACTTCCGATTCAACGATGCGATCATCCGCGATTTGGTTATCCGTCGTAAAGATGCGATCACTGAAGAGTCTGCTATCAAAGCGTCTCAAAGCCGTGAAGACCGTCGTCCACCGCGCCAGGAAGCTCCACGAGCTGAAGAAGCGGTTAATACAGAAGATTTGGCAGCTGAAGAAGACAGCGCTGAAGGTTCAGAAGACTAATTCGGAATTAGGAGAAAACTATGTCTCGTTTTTTACGTCGCCGTAAGTTCTGCCGTTTCACTGCAGAGGGCGTTAAAGAGATCGATTACAAAGATCTGGATACTTTGAAAGGTTATATCACTGAAACTGGAAAGATCGTCCCTAGCCGTATTACTGGCACAAAGGCGAAGTACCAGCGTCAGCTAGCAACTGCAATCAAGCGTGCGCGCTACGTTGCCTTGTTGCCATATACCGATAACCACCACGAGTAAGGGTGGCTCCGCTCCGGATGTGTTTTGGAGCGGTTGAAGATTTACTTGAATACTTGAGGATGCGCTTTAATGCGTGAATTAGCCCGGTTTGCCATGAAGGCGCCGCGCAATGCTGCAGGGGTAGCCTTTGTAGCTTGTCTGGTTCCAATGATGTTCTGGCTTGGTGCTGCGACGGTTGCGTTAGTAACGCTGCGTCACGGTACAGCGAAGGGGCTCAACGTATTCGTATGGGCTGCGATACCCGCTTTAGGGTGGTGGCTCGGATTGCAAGATCCAACCGCATTGGTTGTGTTGATATCGACATTTGCCTTGGCAGAGGTTCTGAGACTCAGCGTTTCCATGCGCAGGACTTTGTTGTTTGGCTTCGGATTTAGCATTTTGATTGGTGTTTTAACACCATTGTTGATGCCCGGAGCAATTGAGATGCTGCTAACCGTGACAGATGAACTTCTGAAGCAGTTAGCAGAGGACGCGCAGCTACAGGTAGATGATGAGCTTAAAGCTTCTTTTTACTCCCTGATGATTGCGAGTTTTGCAGCGTCTTTTTTTGCTATGAGTGTCGCGAGTCTTTTTCTTGCACGCTCCTGGCAGGCAGCATTGTTCAACCCTGGTGGGTGGCGTGAAGAGTTTCACGCACTCAGGATGGGCTCAATGGATATGACAGCAATTGTAATTGTCATGTTGATTGGTCCGGCGATTGGTTTGGATGGTTATCTGTTGGTGTTCAGCGGATTAGTTCCAATTATCGTGTGCGGGTTTGCGTTAGTGCATGGTTTGATCGGCAAGAAAAATTTAGGCGGACATTGGATGATCGGTTTTTACGCTTTGATCATTGTGCTGTTCCCAACCTTCTTGGCTATTGTCGCGTTGATGGCTTTAATTGACAGCGCAGTAGATATAAGAAGCCGGGTTCAGGCTTCGCCAGACTCTCAGTAGTCTGGGTTGCAGTAGGTGAAGGTAAAACGATTCTGTTGTTCGCGCAAAGAGACAATTCGATTTAATAGTTGAGGATAGCGAGATGGAAGTAATTCTACTCGAGAAAGTTGGTAAACTAGGTGGTCTTGGCAATAAAGTTACTGTGAAGTCAGGCTTTGCTCGTAACTTCTTGATCCCTTATGGCAAGGCTGTTCCGGCAAATGCAGCTAACGTTGCTGAATTTGAAGCACGTCGCGCTGAGCTTGAAAAAGCGGCAGCTGACAAGCTTGCTGCGGCAGAATCGCGTGCAGCAGAGCTTAACGAGAAAGCAGTGACTATCGCATCAAAAGCTGGTGACGAGGGCAAGCTTTTCGGCTCTATCGGTGTTCGTGATATCGCTGATGCTGTAACTGCTGCTGGCGTTGAAGTGAGCAAGTCTGAAGTTCGCCTTCCAGAAGGTCCGCTTCGTGCAGTTGGCGATTACGAAATTGATATCCAGTTGCATAGCGATGTAACTGCGACAATCAATCTGACTGTTGTTGCTGAATAATTCTTTCCGCGCCTGCGGATAAGAAATCTCAGATGCCGTCGTTTGATGTCGGCATTTGCTTCTAAGCCTCAAGGATATCCTGTATATTCTTGGGGCTTATTTGTTCCGGTCTCGTACAGACCTTTTTCTCTTTTTTGCCGTCTTACTTCGGAGTTTTGTTAGTTCGTGTCCGACAAAGAAACCCTGGGATTGAAAACCCCTCCACACTCAATAGAAGCAGAGCAATCTATCCTTGGAGGATTGCTGCTCGATAACAGTAAATGGGATGTCGTTGGCGACAAGGTGATTGAGGACGATTTTTATCGGCAGGATCATCGTTTGTTATTCCGTGTTGTCAGTCGCTTGGCTACTCAGGGTAACCCGATTGACGTCATTACCGTATCTGAAGAGCTGCAACGCCTTGGTGAACTCGAAAATGCCGGCGGCATGGCTTATCTCAGTGAGCTTGTTGAAAAGACACCTAGCGCGAGTAATGTCCGTTCCTACTCCAATATTGTTCATGAGCGCGCAGTTTTAAGGCGGCTGATTCAGGTTTCCGGTGAGATATCAGACAGCGCGTTTAATCCCACTGGCCGCAGTACGAGCGAGCTTCTTGATGAGGCGGAGCGAAAAGTATTCCAGATTGCGGAAAGTGGTACGGGAAAAGAGTCCGGGCCGGTATCCGCGAATAAGATATTGACAGAGACGCTTGAAAGGATTGAAGAGCTTTTTGATGCACCAGACGGTATCACCGGAGTAACGACAGGCTTCAAGGATCTTGATGACATGACCTCGGGTCTTCAGCCGTCTGATTTGGTCATCGTCGCTGCACGCCCTTCAATGGGTAAAACTGCTTTTGCAATGAACCTGGTTGAGTCCGCCGTGATTAAAGGCGAAGTTCCAGTGCTTGTTTTCAGTATGGAAATGCCGTCACACTCGATTTTTATGCGTCTTCTGAGTTCTCTCGGGCAAATTAACCAAACCAAAATCAGAACGGGTAAACTCGACGAAGAGGATTGGCCACGCCTTTCTTCCGCTGCCAAGATGCTGAAAGGCCGGCCTCTGTTTATTGACGATACGGCAGGCCTGAGCCCGACTGAGGTGCGTTCCAGAGCCCGGCGTGTCGCGAGAGAGGTTGGTCAGCTTGGTATGATCATGGTCGACTACTTGCAGCTTATGCAGATCCCGGGAATGACTGAAGGGCGTACGGCAGAGATTTCGGAAATATCACGTTCCTTGAAAGCATTGGCCAAGGAATTGAATTGCCCCGTTGTTGCGCTCTCACAGCTTAACCGTGGCCTCGAATCGCGAACCGACAAGCGTCCTATGAACTCAGACTTGCGGGAATCCGGAGCGATCGAGCAGGACGCGGATGTCATCATGTTTATCTATCGTGATGAATATTATAATGAGGACAGCCCGGATAAAGGGATTGCCGAAATCATCATCGGTAAGCAGCGAAACGGCCCCATCGGGAAGGTAAAACTTCAGTTCCAGGGGCAGTTCACCAAGTTTAACGACCTTTCTCATGTGGATTACGGAAACGATTTTTAAGGCGATATAAAGTCATGTCCAGACCAGCAGTCGCCTATATCGATCAGGCAGCATTTACCCAAAATATTCGTTTCCTGCAAAGTCAGGCTCCGAAATCCGAGCTCTTGCTCGTGATTAAGGCTGATGCCTACGGGCATGGGGTTGAGAACCTCTTGTCAGCGTTTGAAGGCAGGCGGGTCGCTGTTGCCTGTGCCGAAGAGGCGCTAGCTTTGTTTGAGTTAGGCTTCAGCGGCGAGGTGGTGCTTCTTGAAGGTCTGTTCAATGAGGAGTGTGTGCAAAAGCTGTCTGGTACCTCCGCTATTTTTGCGATTCATAGTGTTGAGCAGCTTGATCAGTTAGAGAAGCTGGGGTATTCGGGAAGTGTCTGGTTGAAACTGGATTCAGGTATGCACCGGCTCGGTTTGAATGCTGCCGAATTTAACGAGTGCCTGCGCAGAATAGAGGTTTCCGAGAAAATTGTTCTCGAAACCGTAATGACGCATTTCGCCAGTGCAGACGACCGACGAAGTGCGTCGATGTTGTCTCAGGTTGACTGCTTTAAACAAATGCTCTCTCGATCGTCACTCGAACAATTCTCACCGAAACCGTCTTTGTCCTTGTGTAATTCGGCGGCGCTTTTGTTGCACCGCGAATTGCAAGAGCAAATCGTCCGGCCTGGAATCGCCTTGTACGGTGGAAGCGCAGCCCCCTTGATACCATCAGTAAAAGAGGGGTTACAGCCAGTGATGCATTTGAAGTCCGAGGTGATTGCCCTTAGAGAGATCGACATGGGTGAAACGGTTGGCTACGGTGACACTTGGACTGCGTTGAGAAAATCCCGGATTGCTACGGTTGCAATGGGTTATGGTGATGGCTATCCGAGGCATGCCCCAAGTGGAACGCCCGTGATTGTGAACGGTCAGCGAGCATCAATCGCAGGTCGGGTTTCGATGGATCTGATTACCATTGATGTGACTGATATAGCCAACGTTCACCTGGGTTCAGAAGTTGAGTTTTGGGGCGCAGAATTGTCGATTGATGAGGTTGCCGATCATGTCGGTACAATTTCCTATCAGCTTTGTACCGCTATTACCGGACGCGTTCCGCGCGTTCCTATCTAAAAATGTGCGCGAGGCAAGGGGGCTGGTGTTGCCCCCTTGCTGCCTGAATAGCTGCCTTAGCCCTTGCTTAAGCTAATGTTCGACCCAGATAAGTTCTTCGCTTGCGAAACCTTTTGACTGGGCGAACTCCATGAATGCCTGCCTGACGGTTTCGTCTACTTCTGGTGTTCGTGCAAGCAACCATAGATAGCTGGTGTCAGGGCCCGTGATGAACGCATACTGGTAATTTTCCTTATCGAGCATGGCGATTACATAGGATGCGTAAAAGGGGCCAAAGAAGCTGACCTTTAAATGTCCTGTTGTTGCATCTTCAACGAAGTAGGCTTTTCCTTCCGCGTCGTCCCATTCATCTGCAGTTTTTGAATATCCTTTGTTAAGCACCCGAACTCCGCCATCTTCGCGCATTGTGTATTCGGCCGTAACCCGACTCAAGCCACGTTCAAAGCTATGATCTAGCCGGGCGATTTCGAACCATTTTCCGAGGTAGCGCTCAAGGTCAAAGCCTGAAACAGGCTCGACATTTTTCGGAATGCCGGTACAGCCCGTGAACAGGGAGGTCAGTAGAGCGATACCCAATAAAGATTTTAATCGGTACATAGTGGCTTTAGCTCCTCGTTTTCTGTTGGATTCTTTGATTCTTGAGACTTCTTTCGCCCCAATGATCAATATGCTCTGAGAGTGGCCAGCGTTCAACGGCATGATATTCAACTTTCCCCGAACTGCTGAATTGTGATTCGTAAAGTGTGATATGTCTGATGCTTATATCGATCTCTGGCTCGTGCAGTGGCGGGCGCATTTCCTGTGCCCCGCGCGCGAGGCTAATATGCGGCTGATATGCCCGGTTAGATTTTTTTGCGCCGTATCGTGTGCCGGCAGAGGCATGGCTCGCAGCGAGTTTGTTCAGGGAGTTCGGCCATGCACTTGGCCCGATCCAAATGATGCCCGTTTTCGGCCAAAAAGCGACTTGATCGAGACGCAAACTCAAAGGCGATATAGACGACTTTTGGTTCGAATAGGCGAGTTGCTCGATGAGCGCTTCGGTATTTTGCTGCTTGATCTCACCAAAAAAAGCCAGCGTTATGTGGTAGTTGGTTTGAGCAATTTGGCCAAAGGGCAGGGGCAGATTACTGTCAGCCCACGAGTAAATACGCTTTCTGTCTTCGGGTTGAATTTCCAGTGCGGTAAATAGGCGCATATTGAGGCTCGAATTCAGAAAGATCAGCCGGTACTGTAGCACGTTCAGACAAAAAAATGCCCGAACATTGTTCGGGCATTTTGTTTCTAAAGCCGGAGCTTTCTAGAAGTCTTCCCAGTCGTCCTGACTTGAGAATGATGCGGCGCTGGAATTCCCTGATCCGCCGCCGCTAGCTCTTGGAGACTCATAAGTCTTGACGGGCGCGCTGGTTTGTTGAGGCGCGGCTGCTGCCATCATTGGCGCTGCAGCCATGCTCATTCCGCCTTGTAAGTTGAAGAATGAGATCATGCTGGCCATGCTGTTTGCTTCTTCGGACATGCTTCGGCTCGCCGCAGAGGTTTGTTCTACAAGTGCAGCATTTTGTTGCGTCATTTCGTCCATTTGGGTAACCGCCTGGTTGATCTGACTGATGCCGGCATTTTGCTCGATTGCAGCATTGTTGACGTCATTGATCATGGTTGCCACACGGTCAACCGCCGAGACGATATCTGCGAGCGTTTCACCACTCTGGTTAACCAAGGTTGAACCGGATTCCACTTTGCTCACGCTGTCGCGAATAAGATCCTTGATCTCTTTCGCTGCAGCTGCTGAACGTTGTGATAGGGTGCGAACTTCGCCTGCTACTACCGCGAACCCTCGGCCCTGTTCTCCAGCCCTTGCAGCCTCAACTGCCGCATTCAATGCCAGCAGGTTGGTCTGGAAAGCAATCTCGTCAATAACACCGATGATGTCGTTAATCTTGTTACTCGAATCCAGAATCTCACTCATTGCGTGGACTGCATCTTCTACAACCTTACCGCCAGCCTGCGCTTTGGATTTCGCTTCGGCAGCCAGAGTGTTTGCTTCCGATGCATTCTCGCTGGACTGTTTCACGGTTGAGGTCATTTCTTCCATGCTTGAAGCGGTTTCTTCCAGTGAGCTTGCCTGCGATTCTGTGCGGCGACTCAAGTCATCTGAACCCTGAGCGACTTCGTTAGCCGAACTGCGAACAGCGCTTGCTGCATTTTGAATCTTCAGCAGCACTTCGTTCAGCTTGGTCACGGTGTTATTTGCGTTTGTCTTGATGTTATCAAACTCACCACGATACTCGTTCTTGATGGTGGTAGTAAGATCACCTTCAGACATCGCCTCAAACATGCGGCTCATGTCATGCACAAACGAAGAGGTCTTATCGAGCAGGGTATTCAGCCCTTGGCTCAACTGCTGGAAGAAACCTTCTTTATCTTCTAGGCCAATACGCTCACTCAAGTCACCTTCGTTCGCTGCAGCGATGATGTTATCCAGTTCTTCCTGAATACGAACTTCCGCTGTACGGTCATCCCATTCCACAACCGTACCAATGCGCTTGCCGTTTTCATCCATTACAGGGTTGACGATCAGGTGCATGTGACGGCCACCAACAACAATCTTGGTCTTCGTAGTGCCGGTCAGACGATCAAGAACGTTGATCTGGTGTTGCGGGTTCTTGTGGAACTGGTCGATATTTCCGCCGATCAGGTTGTCAACGTTAAAGTTGGGCAGATCTTTACGGATATCGTCAGAAGCGATCCGTAAGGTATTAACAACCGCATCGTTGGTGTAAATAATGTTTCGATCCGCGTCAGCCATCATGACGTTCGCCGATACATTGTCGAGTGCGGTACGAATACGTGCGTTGTCTGCTGCGATACGCTGCTCTTCTCGTTCGCGAGCCAGACGCTCTGTTTTATCTTCCCACTCCACGACCGTTCCAAGTCTGGTGCCGGCATCGTCGAAGATTGGTGTTGCAATAAGGCCGAAGGTACGGCCGCCAACTTGAATGTCGCCTCTAAACGATTCTTTGAGGCCTTCTACCATATGGCGTTGATGTGCCGGATTCTTATGGAAGGTGTCGATGTTTTTACCGATAAGCGTGCGGGCATCGAAATTTGGCAGATCCTTACGTAAATCGCTTTCAGCCGTTGCCATCATTTCCTTAATGGAGTTATTCATGTAAACGATGTTGAAGTCCGGGTCGGCCATCATGACGTTAGTGTCAGCAACATCAAGCGCATTTTTGATGCGTGTTGTTTCTGCCATAACTTGCTGGTCGTCTTCGGCTCGTTGACGAAGATTTGTTTGCATTAACTTCATCGCTGCAAGCAGACTGGTCTGGTCGCCTTCCAGCGTGACAACGTCTTCATCCAGCTCATTGTTAGCAATCTTGGTCGCCACACTGGTTGCGTAACTTGGATCGCCACCGATTGAGCGCGTGATGTTTCGTGTAAGGAGGAATGCAGCAATGATGCCGAGCAGCACGGCAATACTAGAGCCGATATACACCACGCTTGTCGTAGTGGAGGCTGTTGCGGCTTGCTCAGCGTTGCGCTCAACGATCAGGGCCTTTTCTGTACTGATAAATTCGCCGATGATCTTGCGCATTTGATCCATGCTTTTCTTGCCGATGCCTTTACTTATGAAAGCGACTATATCGCTGGTATTCGCAACGCCATTGTTTACGTCTTTTCGAATGTCCATCGAGGGCTCAACATGCTCTCGAAGCCAGTTGTACTTCAGATCGGCTAACCTATCGATTCGCCCAACCTGCGTCGGGTTGTCCGAAACGAGCTCTTTGGTCTCACCAGAGAGCTTTTCGAACTTTTCCTTGCCACTGTGATAGGGTTCAAGATACTCATCCTGCCCGGTAAGCAAGAATCCTCTTAGGCCGGTCTCCATGTTCACCAGTTCTGCCATGAGCTCACCACCGTGCTCTACGGCCTTGTGTGTATGGCTAACCAGCTTCTGACTAGACAGAAGGCTGGAAAGACTTTGGCTTGCCGAGATGGAGATGATTGTGAATAGAACGAGGGGGACAGCAAAGCCGAGTCCCAATTTCGCTTTTAAACTTAGATTTTCGAACATGTTCATATTGCCCGCCCATTGGATTAAATACTTACCCTAAACTCTGACGTCCCACTTCTTTTAAGTCGCGAGTCGTGAGAAAATCCTGCACTGAATGACGCTTTTGCGTTCGTAAATAACCAGTGTTTGTGTCACATTCCTGTCGTGACGCGAATTTGAATATAGTTGAGATTTGTTCTTTCGCTCTTTGTGTTAAAACGAATATCGAAATAGGGAGATGTTTTTAATGCGAATTGGTTATATAGCGACCCGGGCGATGCAGTTCCTCCCGCTGCATAACAAGCAAGCGATGCGGGA
>DAITOW010000048.1:0-13292 GCA_036833965.1 Oleiphilaceae bacterium | reverse complement strand
GCACTACACGGGCTCGTTCATTAACGGTGAAGTATTCGATAGCTCTGTCGAACGGGGCCAACCGGCAACATTCCCTGTCAACGGCGTGATTGCTGGTTGGACGGAAGCACTCCAGTTAATGCCTACCGGCTCAAAGTGGCAGCTTTTCATTCCGTCTGACTTGGCTTACGGCCCGAACGGAAACCGCTCTATCGGTCCGAACGAAACCTTGTTATTTGAAGTCGAATTGATTGAAGTGAAGAAGAACTAAGTTCACCCGGTTCTTTCAGAACGCAAAAAGCCGCCTGCAAAACAGGCGGCTTTTTTTCTGGCTTGTGATAACGGCAAACTAGGTGCCTGAAGCAATCTTTACGGTTTCGGAGCCAAACTTAAAATAAAAACATGAACGTCGATTGGTATGGCATGCAGCACCAGTTTGTTCAATCATGGCCAACAATACATCCCCATCACAATCCGTTCTCAATTCAACCAACTGCTGCGCGTGACCAGAGCTTTCTCCTTTTCGCCAAAGCGTGTTTCGGGAACGCGACCAATAACACATCCTTCCGGTGCGCAGGGTATCTTCCAGTGCTTCACGATTCATCCAGGCAAACATCAGCACTTCCCGGGTTTCAGCATCTTGCGCAATAACCGGGATCAGCCCCTGGCTATCGAAGGTCAATTCCTCAACAATCTTCTGCAAGGCAAACTCACTGCCTTCTTTTTCACCTTCGACGGTCTTAAACCAAGCCTTCACTTATCCTCCTAAAAGCTGCAGAACCATGAATAGATCAAGCACTCAAATGTTTTTTCTGCCGCGATAGTTTGGCAACCAGGCCGCCATTCAAACCAAAAATAAATGACAGGATATATCCCAAACCAAGCGACAGAATAATCGCCGGACCACTTGGCCAGGCAAAATAATAGGATGCCAGCAACCCAAGAATACAAGCCAGAACCGCACTTAAGATCGAACCTAACAGCAAGGCATCAAGATTTCGCAACCAGTAACGCATCATTGCAGCGGGAAGAATCATCATTCCAACCGACATCAAGGTTCCCAAAGCGTTAAAACCGCCAACCAGATTGAGCACAACCAATACCAAAAAGCACAAGTGTGCCACGGGGCTCAATCCACTAACTGTTTGCAAAAACTGCCGATCGACACACTCAACCACAAGAGGGCGAAATAAAATGGCAAGAGTAATCAAGGTAAGCGTAGCGATACCGACCAGCAACACCAGCGCATCATTATCCAATGCGAGCGCAGAGCCGAACAGCACATGGAGTAAGTCGACCTGACTTCCATTCACTGAAATAATCATTACCCCAAGCGCCAGCGAAATCAGGTAAAACGCCGCCATACTGGAGTCTTCAGCGACATTGGTTGAGCGCGAGACAATTCCTGATAACAAGGCCACCAAACAACCCGCGACAATTCCGCCGATGGTCATGGCTTCAGTCGACAAGCCGGCGATCAAAAAACCGATTGCTGCTCCGGGCAAAATGGCATGGGCCATGACATCACCGGTCAGACTCATCCGCCGCAACATCAAAAAGACACCAACAGGCGCAGCGCTGACGGATATCGCCAGACAACCCAGAAAAGCTCTGCGCATAAATTCAAACTCAAGGAAGGGAAGCATTAAAAAATCAAACATTGCTTAGTGCTCTCCGACCATCAAACAAGGCTCGGCATGATCATCAAAGGCCTCATTGAATTGGGAAGCTTTCTGAAGATTCTCTTCTGTCAGCACTCCCAAAGTATTTCCGTATGCAATCGCCCGCCGGGAGAGTAGGAGAGTTGTGGGAAAATGTTCTTTCACCTGGTGCAGGTCATGCAGCACAGCAATGATCGTCTTTCCATCGTCCTTCCATCGCTTGATCTGGGCGATCAAATCTCCACACGTTCGCGCATCGACGCCGGTAAATGGCTCATCAAGCAATATCAGTTCAGCCTTTTGCAGAAGCAAACGTGCAAACAAAACGCGCTGCATCTGGCCTCCTGACAAGGTATCAATCATTCGATGTTCGAAGCCTTCCAAACCCAACTGATGCAGGGCCTGGTGAACCGCAGCCTGCTGCTTTTCACCGACCGATTTGAAAGCTCCGGTTTCCCCCCAGGCTCCAAGCGAGACCAGTTGATGAACGGTAATCGGAAAACTGCGATCAACCTGACTTAACTGAGGCAAATAAGCGATTTGCGCGTGACCAAGCCCTCCAAGAGAAATCGATCCGCCCAGAAGTTGTAACTGTCCCATGATACCTTTTAACAAGGTCGACTTTCCGGCACCGTTTGGTCCAACAAGAGCGACCATAGAACCGAGTTCAATCTCAAGACTTAAATGGTGAACCGCAGGGTGTAAATCGTATCCGAGGGTAACGTTGTCAAAACTGATGCTCATGCGATCTAGTAGCTCAAAGCGATAAAAAAGAACCACAACGAAGCACTGATGCCAAGCGCAATAACAAGACGCTGGAACACACCCATTTCAACAAGAGAGCGACGAGACATGGAATCTACCTAAGAAAAACGTAGCAAATGTTAGAGGATCAAGAAGTTTAAAGCAATTTACGCCCAAGCCCCATTAATAAGAGCAGAAAAGTTAACAAAACTACTTAAAACTACTTGTTTAAACCATACGTATGAAAAGGGAATTGCGAAAAATTGTGACGAAACATTGATCGCTTTCGCTTCAGCGACTAACTTGAAAGTGTAGTTCTGGCGCTACTGAGCACTTTTTAATCAAAAAATTGTGCGCATTTTAAACAAATTGAGTATTTATTAGCTTGACGCCACTGGTTAAAGGGTAAACACTTAAATGGCAGCCAGAAAACAACAATCAACGGAGGCACTAATGAGTATACTGCACACATTCGGTATTCTGACTCACCCCGATAGAGAATGGCAGACGATTCGCGAGGAACACGAATCAACTCCCAAACTCTTTCTCTCCCATATAATTCTTCTCGCACTGATTCCCGCAGCAGCCGCATTTTACGGTACAACCCAAGTAGGGTGGCGTGTCGGTGATGGTGAGATTATAAGGCTCAGTCAGGGGAGCGCGGCGCAGCTCTGCGTGCTGTTTTATGCAGCAATGCTGAGTGGTATCTTCATCATAGGAAAGTTTATCGACTTTTTCGCAGCAACCTATGGCGTGGATGAGCAAGAACATAACGGCATTATTTTAGCCGCATACACTGCAACACCTCTGTTCTTGATAGGGATTATTGCAGTCTATCCTGTGCTATGGGTCAACATGTTAGCCGGTGTTATCGCTGTCGCCTGGTCGGTATATCTCTTGTATGAGGGCCTTCCGATTCTAATGAAAATCCCAGAAGACCGCGGCTTTATGTTTGCGACTTCGATCCTGACCGTCGGCCTGTGCATGCTTGTTGGCTTATTCGCAATCAGCGTGATTGTCTGGAGCATCGGTATCGGACCGGAGTTTGTCAGTTAGGCTTTGTTATAAATCTTGAAAGGCCCGCCAATGTGCGGGCTTTTTACTTTTCACACTCTTTTGTTCCAGACAGAAATGGGACCTAGTCGCCCCCTCCAATCTTCCTATCCAGCTCGGTCAATTGCGCCTGCACAGCTTTCAACTGCAAGATAATCTCGTCGCGTTCATCTTTTGCTTCCTGCGCAACCTTTGCATTCTGTTCCTCACTCATTACTTCCAGAATGGCGCCAATCATCATATTCAGAAAAACGAAGGCCGTTAGAAATATAAAGGTTAAATAATAGATCCAGCTTAATGGATGCACTGCCATCGTTGCATACATAACATCAGTCCAGTCCTCGAAAGTTGCGACACGAAACAGGGTTAACATGGAAATAGCAACATCGCCCCAAAGCTCCTCGTCAACAGCACTGAAAAACATCGAACCAATCGCCGCGTAGATATAAAAGATAATAAACATCAGCAACGCGATGTAGCCCATTCGAGGGATAGCCTTCAACAGGGAGTTAATTAAAAATCGCAGCTCCGGAATCACCGAAACCAAACGCAGCACCCTGAATACACGCAGTAATCGACCGAGCAAGACGGCTTGAGAATTGTCCAACGGAATCAGACTTCCAATCACAACCAGGGTATCGAAAATATTCCAGCCATCGGCAAAGAACCGACGTTTTTCCGGGCAAGCAGCAAAGCGCAGCAAGATCTCAAGCAGAAAAAAGACGGTAATCGCGCTGTCTAGGATTGCCAGCGTCTGCTCAACAAAAGGAGGCAAGGCATAAGTCTTCGCTCCTATCGTCAAAGCCGACAGTACGATAATTGCTATAACGACTCCCTGAAACAGCTTGCTGGATTCAATCTGTCGTAATTTCTTCAGTACAGGAGACGGGGATGGAAGATGATGAGCCATCGATGGATTACCTGATCAATAAATCAAAAACTCGCGCAGTCTACTTTCGGGAAAGAAAAATGTATAGAACGGGGTGAAATTGCCTGGAATTTAGGCGGGACACTTTGCGCTAGCAGACAATGTACCGCAGCAAGTGAAGCAAGCTCTTGCCTGGGATAAAAGAGGGTCCCGAAAATATGCTCCGGGACCTCCTCTCTGAATTTTAGGCTAGCTCAAACTGAATTTGTTTTTTGGACCAATCGACACGCTTGGTTTTCACTTTTACCTCCTGCAAAAGTTTAAACTCCCCAATCGGTGTCTTGAGATGCATACGATCTTGATTGAAGCTGCACTTGCCATCGATATCCCGGGTACTGATCACCCCTTCAATACCATTACTCTTCAAGCGCAGCTGAACACCGGTAGTGAATACTCGCACCACTTCGGCGTCAAATACCTCTTGCTGACGCAGCATATATTCGCACTTCAACCATTGCTCTATATCAAACACAGCCTTGCGAATATCATCCTGCTTGGCATCAATGGCTTGAATAGATGTCTTATCAATCTCGCTCACTGCTTCCTTGCTTAAAATCTGGCGCAATTGCTTGTGTACCAAATAGTCATTGGCTTTACGTAAAGGGGAGGTCACAGTCGTATAGACATCAAACCCTAAACCAAAGTGAGGTGCAGGTTTGGTCTTGAACTCTGTACGTTCAAGCTGACGAAGAAGCAGTTGTTTCAATTCTGCCAAACTTTCATCCGCATCCAGCGTCTGCATCAGCTTCCTGAAGTCAGACAGTTCAGTAATTGTCTGGCCATTCAAAGATTCAAGCTCTTCTGAAAAGACTTGTTGCAAACTCTCTACGCGGTCAGCACGAACACCAGCATGCGCGATATAAAGGCTTGATTCAGCATGTTCCGACAGATAAAGAGCTGCACAGCGATTTGCCAGCAACATACACTCTTCCACCCAGCGATGCGCAACATGCACAGGGCGTGGTTTAATGCTCTCTATCTTTTGTTCTTCATTAAACTCAAGGAAAAACTCTGCTTTCCCTTGTTGCACGCATGCATTTTTCTTACGCCAGGCCAGCGCAGTTTCAGCAAGGCTTTTCAGAAGAGCTAATTGGGATGCAACTGGCGCGGAGACATCCTGGTTTTCCGGATCACTCGCTTGCGCATAAGATAACTTTTGCACTGAACAAATGGTCGCCTGCGTCAGCTCAAACTCTCCTAACTCGCCCTCTTCGCTAACCTCAACCCGGAACACCTTCGCCAGGCGCTTTTTACCTTCAACGAGAGAGCACAGGTCAGAGCTTAGTAACTCAGGCAACATCGGCACGGTTTTGGCTGGAGCATACATTGAAGCGCCGCGCAGCAGTATCTGCTTTTCAAGTTCAGGCGCACCAGAAATCAGGGCTTCAGGGTCTGCAATGGCGACAAACAAAGTCCAGCCGGTGCCGTTGCTCTCGATACAGAGCGCATCGTCCATATCCCGAGTTCGTTCGCCATCAATGGTAAAAAACGGCTTATCGCTTAAATCCTCTCGCCCAGAGCACAACTCTGCCACCCGCTCTTCCGTCAGGGTCGCCAGCTCACTCTCTGCTGCCTTACCCCAGGACTCTTGGATATGATGTTTCGCGAGGCTGTATGTCCATTCAATACCCGCACTCGATTCGTTCCCGAGGATCTCCACAATATGTGCTTGAGGTTTTCCGTTTTTAATCGGGTGCTGAACCAATTTACACTTCAGCAAATCACCTGTTTTCGCCTTGCCCCGCTTATTTGGCGGGATAAAAATCCAGCGAGTACTTCCGTCAAAGTCTGCTTCCGCGAAATGAGCTGCGCCTTTAGCCACGTATTTACCAAAGAATTCCTTGTTGCTTGATTCAATCAAGCGCTCGATTTGCGCAAACGTTTTATTCCGATCATCTTTTTTAATTTCAACTTCAACACGATCACCGGGCAAGGCTCTCAACATCTCGTTGGGTGGAAGAAATACGTCTCGACCACTGTCCAGAGAGACAAATCCGAACTTCTGTCCAGTCCCTTTAACCCGACCCATTTGCAGATTACGACTCGCCTTGATATCACTCTTGAGCTGCTTTAGTTGATCTAAGGCATCTAGTTTAAGCATGCATTTACCTATTTACGCCCAGCTTTGGGCCGAAGTTAAAATTGAGATTTGAAAAATCAGGAAACGGAAGTCTACTTTATCAGCGATAAAAACTCATTGCGCGTTGCTTCAGATTGACGAAAAGTTCCAAGCATTACCGAACTCAGCATAGAGGAATTCTGCTTTTCTACCCCTCTCATCATCATACACATGTGCTGGGCTTCGATAACTACAGCCACCCCTCGCGCATTGGTCACCGCTAATATCGCATCCGCAATTTGTTTGGTGAGATTTTCCTGAATCTGCAACCTTCGCGCATACATATCGACGATCCGAGCAAACTTCGACAAACCAAGCACTTTGCCACTTGGAAGATATGCAATATGGCACTTGCCGATAAAGGGCAGAAGATGGTGTTCGCACAAAGAATATAATTCTATATTTTTAACCAGAACCATTTGGTCGTTTTCAGACTCGAAAATGGCATCATTTACAATTTCATCAAGACTCTGATGATAGCCCCGGGTTAAAAACTGCATTGCCTTGGCTGCACGCTTAGGCGTATCCAACAAGCCCTCTCTGTCCGGATTTTCTCCCAACCCTTTCAGAATTGCTTCGTAATGTGCAGAAATATCTTTGTTCATAATCACTACCGATCGGTCACGCCTTGGGCGGCACAATCTAACATGAAGCCGAAATGAATCAACTTTTTTAAGCTCAACTACTTTGCAGTCTCAATCGTAAATGACCGAAAGCCACTCACTTGAAAGGCCAAAGCCTGCACACTGTTCGGCAGAAACCTCGAACTGCAACTCGCTGCGATTTGGAAACTCATATTCGCGCATAGCAACAGCAATATCCTGCTGAAGTATGCGGGACTGGTCTTTTGACGTCGCAGGGAGCAGACAAACAAAACGACGGTCACTCACTTTGTAAAGCAGGTCGGTTTGTCGAATTCGACTATTCCAAATAGAAATCGCAAGGCCAAGCAATTCATTCTTTACCTTCAAAGAAGCGCTTTCATCCAGACCAAGGTCAAAAATCAGATACGTGCAATCTATTCCATAGCGCTGATATAGATTGAAATACTGCTCTGCGTCCCTTTCCAGGCTAACCATAGTTCTGCAACCAAACTGGGTATCTGTATTTTCGGACTCAGAAAGCGATGCCGACTGTTTTAGAACCAGCCATCGCAGATAAATCCCCAACAAGCCAAGGATGCCCAATGCCAGATATTTATCCACACTAAAAAGTTGTTCGCTCATCAAAAGCAGAAGCAATATTGTTAAAGTGATTACAAAGACGGCGGCAGAAAACCCCAAACTTAACCCGCAAATAAAAGCAAAGGGGCCGAGGTGCAGAATTGGGCCCAACTCTCCGGAGCCATCAACAAAGAAGCTTGCACCCAAGATCAGCAGCAAGACAGGCTTTGCTAAGGGGTGTTTAGGGACCAGATGTCCCAGATAGGCAAGCATTAGTGCCAATGATGAGATTAGCGCCAAGATCAGGCCTGAACTGACTCCGCCATATAAGAAGTGAAAACAAACTGCGAACACGCTGTACAGAACTGTGATCGCAGAGAGGTGTTTCTGAGCTGAAAGTTGTGCGGGGTTATCAAACAAGATTGATAGCCAGAGACTCTAGATAACTCAGATTCGGAATGATCGCATCCTCACCATCAACCCGAATCCGGCTATGTTCTGCGGGTAAATCACTTTTAACCGCTTGCTGAATAATATCTTCACTTACCTTAACAAGTCGCGGTAAACCCTGCGTCAGAATAGCGACGAATGGAAGCTTTTTAGCATCCGTACCTACGTTATTAAGCACTGCTATCCGTACCTCGGTATTTTTCGGTGGGCGAGAACCGCCATTTACCTCTTCAAAACTCAGCAAGGGAACGTCGATACCTCTCCATGAAATATCTCCCAGAAAATAGTGCGGAAAACCTTCTCTCATCTTGGGTCGACTATACTCAATTACCTCGGCAACCGAAACGTTAGGCAAGACAAGCTTACCGTCAGTAATTGGAAGGTATAAACTCGAAATTATTTCTGACTCTGGCACCCTACTTACCTACCTTGTTATTTGGTTCGCATTCGTCACTAATGTAAGTGCGTTTCCGGCATCGACTGATACAGCGCTTTAAGCAACATTGCCAAATCCGCAGGCGAAGCAATGCGCTCACATATGCGCTGCGAAATCACCGACTCCGGCATCGCCGAACTTGCGCAACTTTGAATACTTTGAGCCCATACTCTTGAGCCACGCCGAAACAATTCTTTGGCAATCAACGCGCCATCTTCACCCATACCACTGAAGTATATAACGTTCGCTCGTCGCCCAAAGGCAAAGCTTACCTTGCGCAAAAGCTCTTCAATGCTGGGTCGATAACTCCCGCTCCATGGCACACCTGTTTTAAAACATGTCCCGGCAATAAAATCGACACTCGACTCGACCGGAATCTTGTAAACAGTTCCAGCCTCTAGTAGCGTCAAACCATCTATAGACTCTACTGTCAGTTGTGCATCCCGACCGATCACATCCGCTAACGCCTTTGAACCAACTTCATCAAGATGCTGTGCATACAGAAAGCAAACAGGTATGTCTTTCGGTAGCTTGTCGATAAATGCCTTTACCGCTTCCGGCCCACCCAAAGATGCGCCCAGAACCCAAATATCAGGCTCAGAACGCTCCCATGTCCGATGCATGTTATGCACAAGCTTTTTAAGCAACGCATAGCATTCTCGCTGCAGAATATGCGGTTCTGAACTGAAAGGCCTCAAGCCATAAATGACCGGTCTCTCACTCGCCTCCAAAAACTCTTCCAGAGCTCTGCTCGGCGCCTCAAATGCTGATTCATCCACAAACCAGCAATCAACGTCACTCTCTTCCCAGGAACCATTTGAATCCAGGGCTTCTGGCGCAAGACTTTGTTCCAGACGAAATCCGAAGCGCGCTGCAAAATCACTCATCCCCTTTCGTATCAGCGGGTCAGAACTAATCACTCCCAACGCAGCATCGACTTTCATTTTCTGCCTTTAAGCTTTGCTCGTACTAACCGCTAAAAGGCTTTCGATGGTTTCTAATAGCTCCTGCTCCTGGAACGGTTTACCCATATATTCATTTACACCAATCGACATTGCACGCTCACGGTGCTTCGACCCGGTCCGAGAGGTGATCATGATAATCGGAACGTTTTTCAGACGCTCATCGTGTCTGACCAGACTCGCCACTTCAAAACCATCCATTCGCGGCATTTCGATATCCAAAAGCATCACATCCGGTTTTGTATCCTGAAGCTGTGCAATCGCATCAACACCATCTTTTGCTGTCACAACATCAATACCATTACGCTGCAACAAACGCGTGGTTACCTTACGAACGGTCACCGAATCATCCACCACCATAACTAGCGGTGTATCGCTGCGTGCATCGCTTGCCGTATCGGCATCCAGGATATCGAGCAGACCGGCCGACTCTTCCCGAATCAAGGCTGGCAAATCGAGAATTACAAGAACACTACCATCACCAAGAATGGTCGCTCCCGATACGCCATGGACATCACTAAATTGTGCGCCCAGACTCTTAACCACGATCTCCCTTGAGCCCATCAAACTGTCGACCTGTAAGGCCATTGGCTTTTCGGTTCCCCGCACCAGAATTACGGGTAGGGGAAGTGGCTGGCCTTTCAGCTTGGGTTGATGCATGTTGTGCAGCAAAGATCCAAGGTACTTCAACTCATAATCACGCCCGGCATAGTGATATGGAGGGGCGTCATCCTGATAATATTCTTCCAGCTCATACGGGCTGACCCGAACGATACCCTCAATGGTATTCAAGGGGATGGCGTAAAAATCATCGCCCGTATTCACCATCAAGACCCTGTTTACGGACACAGTAAACGGCAAACGTACGGTAAATTCGGTTCCTGCTCCAACAACAGAGGCTATGCTTATCGTACCTCCAAGCTGTTTTATCTCACTGGCAACGACATCCATCCCAACACCGCGACCACTAATTTGAGTCACTTTTTCAGCGGTACTGAAACCAGCCGCCATAATCAGTTGCAACTTTTCTTGTTCTGAAATCTGCACGTCTGCGGAAACAATCCCCAAAGATACTGCCTTCTGGAAAATCCGGTCAGCATCGATACCGCCACCATCGTCTTTCATGCGAAGAACAATTTCACCACCTTCCCTTGAAACGGACAGCTCGATGTTCCCGGTCTCGGACTTACCATACTTCAAACGGGTTTCTCTGGATTCAATACCGTGGTCCAAGGCGTTACGTAACATGTGCTCCAGAGGTGCAATCATCCGCTCGAGGACAGAACGATCCATCTCACCACCGGCGTTGGTCACTTCAAATTCGACCAGCTTGTCCAGTTCTCCACTGATCTGACGAACAATCCGTCTCAGACGAGGCACCATCGACGAGAACGGAATCATGCGGGTCTTCATCAAGCCTTCTTGCAGCTCGGAATTGATACGAGACTGCTGCAACAACAGGGTCTCCGCATCCCGAGCCCGGTTCGATAAGGTCTCGCGTAGCTCGGTCAAGTCAGTCGCACTCTCCGAGAGTGAACGTGACAATTGCTGAATAGATGAGTAACGGTCCATCTCCAGAGGGTCAAATTCTTCATACTCGGAAACCGTAATACCTTCTTGCTCGGCTCGATAGAGAACCTGTGCCTCAGTTTCAATTTCCATGCGGCGTAACTGCTCACGCAAACGCTCAATCGTCGCATTCATTTCTTCAAGCGTGAAACCAAAATCACTGATCTGCTGCTCGAGGCGGCCTCTTGAAATACTGGTTTCGCCAGCCAGATTAACCAGATCATCAATCAGAAGCGCGCCTACCCGAACTGTCTCCTGTGCACCTGCTCGCTGCGTTTTTGGCTTATCAACTTTTTTCGTCTGGCCCTGGCCTAGCTGGGTAACCTGAGCTCCGGATTGCGGGTTAACCAAACGTGGTTCTTTGTCTTGCTGAGTAGTTTCTGCTTCGTCCGCGGATTCAGTGTCACCACCAAGGAAGCTCTTCAATAACTTGTGCAGCTGATCCTGCGTAGCCAGAGCCGCCTCTTTCAACTCTCCATCATAGGACTCATTACTCTCAAAGCCCTTGATCAAACGCGATTCAAAATCATGACTCGCATCCGCAAGCGTATCCAGACTGGCAAGTCGCGCACCGCCCTTAAGTGTGTGCAATACGCGTTGTAATTCCTGATTAAAATGCTGGTCTTGCGGAGCTTCAGCCCAATCTGCCAAGTTCGTTTCTAGCGCTTCAATTAACTCTTGCGCCTCTTCCGCGAACAATTCCAGCACTTCCTGATCCAATGCGTCATCCGCATCTGCTTTTGCTTTGGACTTTTCTTTGGCCGCCTTTTCAAGCCGTAATGCTTCTAGTAATTCCGTTAGGCGTTCAAACTGGGCAGAATGCTCTGATGCCCCCACTTTGAGGTAATCAACCCCGGACTTAACGGCGTTTTGCAATCCCGCCCAATTCACCAGCTCGCCATTCAAAAATGCTTCGAGGCACACGCATGCCTGAACCAGAAATTCCTTGCTCGCACTAAAATCCCGAACCTTGCTGTGGCCACCTAACGTTTTCAGGCCTTGCTGCAATTCGAGAACACCAGCTACATGCTCATCATCATTCAACCAAAGAGCAAGGGCGCTTTCTGCAGCACCAACCAAGGCATTAAATCCATCATCCGCTGTATCAGTCTCAGGAACTTCAGGTTGTGCACTTTCTTGCTCATCTGACTCTTCCGGATCGATAACTTCCGCTACCGGCTCCTCAGAAACAACCGGTACATCGAGCACAATCTCTTCTTCAACAACCGATTCAATGGTTGGGTCAGTGACATCAACAGACTGACTTTCTGCGGACGGTTCTTCCGCTGTAGCAGACTTACCCGAGATAACTGCTTTCACAGATTCCAATAACGCCGTGGCCTGACCCGGAACCAAACCTTGCTCCACCGAATCGACCATTGCCGCGAGCGCATCATGGCATTTCAGACAAAGATCAATGACTTCATCACTCGCCACTTTCTGGGTGTCTACCGTGCGCTCAAATAGCGTTTCCAACTCATGCGACAAATCACCGATCGCCGAAACCTCGGCCATTCGGGCACCACCCTTCAAGGTGTGAAGATCGCGTTGCAATTCACCTACAAGTGCAAAATTATCGCTCTCGCCTTGCCATTGATGCAAAAGCTCACCCGAGTGGGCAATCAATTCCTGCGCCTCTTCGAGGAAAATCTCGGCAAGCTCGGGGTCGAGTTCGGCCAATGCTTCTGAAGGCACTTCAGCTACTGCATCCTGAGTAAGTTCAACAGTTTCTTCTGCCTGCACAGGCTCGGCGGCTTCATCAAGTTCCGCAATATGCTGATCAAGGTGGACTTCTTCAGCAGGCTCGACGGTTACCTCAATCCCTTCCTCAATATCAATAGCATCTCCTTCCACCTCTTCGTCTGATTCGGCAGGAGCTGGCATATCAAGAATAATCTCTTCTTCCTCGGCGGCGTGCTCTTCTTCCGCTAAAGGCTCTTGCTGGGCTGATGGCTCTTCTTCAGCGGATGGCTCTTCTTCAGCGGATGGCTCTTCTTCAGCTGAAGGCTCCTCTTCGACTAAATACTCTTGTTCAACTAGAGGTTGGTCTTCTGCTGCTGCCGCAACCGCTGTCGGCTTGCCAGAAATCACTGCTTTGACAGATTCCAGCAACGCCGTGGCCTGCCCCGGAACCAAACCTTGCTCCACCGAATCAACCATTGCCGCGAGCGCGTCATGGCATTTCAGACAAAGATCAATGACTTCATCACTCGCCACTTTCTGGGTGT
>DAITOW010000047.1:0-13309 GCA_036833965.1 Oleiphilaceae bacterium | reverse complement strand
AAAAAGGCCGACCCGCTTACGCGAGTCGGCCTTTGAGGTTTTGCCTAGAGGGCAAAGTTTTTAGCAGAACTTATGGAATCCAGTTCTGGGCTGCTGTGCCGTCAATTGGCGCAATGCCTACATCCGCGCCGTGGCCCGTACCCCAGGCATGGATTGCATGGGTAGGATATGCGCGCGGGATGATGGTCTTGCCAACAACATCGAAGGTCTCGTCTGGGTGGCCTTGGATACACTCCCAAAGATGCACAGTTGAACCTGCATTAATGCCTGATGTTAATGCCAGGCAGTAGTTCCAGTTCAACACAGAGCGAATCAGACCTGTGTCCGGCTCATACGTGAAGTCATCATGAATGGTGCCTACACACTCGTGCAACGCGATCGATGCACCGTTGTAGGTAGAGCCACCCCAGATGTTCATACACTTGTTGGCAGCTTCAGATACGAATTCGCGTGAAGCGTTCTCCATACCTTGCGTCCAGATCGAGTAGTCGGCCTGGGTGCCGATTGCCTGATTTGCATTGCCAATAGAAAGTGACGTCATGGTGCCTCCTACGATATCCCATGAGCCATCGCTGGCTAGAGACATCACAGTGTTGTCAGGAGCAAGCGCCCAGACAGTGCCGTCAGCGGCTGCTTCGACAACACGCGCCGTACCCGGACCGTATTGGTTCACGAAGCTGCTGCCATCCCACTTGTAAACCTGGCCATTGGCGTTTACTGCCCATACGTTCGTTGCAGAACCTGCAGAAACGTAAGTGAAGTTGCCGCTTACCATGTTCCAGTTGCCATTCCAGTAGTAGACGTTACCGGCTGAATTACGACCCCAGACTGTTCCGTCTGATGCAGCAGAAACCATAGTTAGACCACCAGGAATGTTGTTCCAGTTGCTACCATTCCAACGCCAGATTTGACCATTTGATGAAACGCCCCAAACATTGTTTGCGTCACCAACAGAAACGTGGGAAAGGGCACCAGGCATTTGCACCCAGCTCGCTCCAACGCGACGCCAGATCTGGTCATTGTAGGAAACACCCCAAACTTCGCCGTTCACGCCCATGGAGCCCTGCTTCAGGCCACCGTCCCAACGACGCCAAATGGGTGATTCGCTGGTGTTCGCTTCAGCACGTTCCCACATTTGCAGGTAGGCTTCTGCAGAGTTCATGACCGCTTCATAAACACGGGTAGTACCGTTCACGCGGATGTCTTGCAGGTGATCAGCAAGCAGACCGTAGTGCGCCATGCCTTCTGTGCTGATATCGAAGGTACGATTACCGGATACCTGCTTGTCCACAACCATGCCGAATTCGGTGGTAAATGGATATTGTAGCGGGTTGGTCGCGCCGTCATAACGTGGGTCAGCCTGACCGCCCAAGCCACTCATGTCGGTTGATACGCCAACACCATGCAAGTAAGGCGTGGTTTCGATCTCGTCGAGATATTTCGAGATTTTCGCCGTCATGCCGTAAGCATCGCTGTTGTAAGGCGATACAAAACCGCCCATCTGGATCAAACGCTTCATGTTGTAGTGCAGCTGGCCATCGTTGCTATCAGGCATCCAGCTGTGTGATGAAATCATACCGCTGTAGCCACGCTCTTGTGCAATATCAAGAACGCTGGTGCCTGCTTTGGTACTCATGTGATCCATCTCGATCAACATTTTCTTGTCGATCATACGGTGGATGAGGTATTCACCCAATGCTGTCAAACCAAGCTGGTTACACTGTTGGGTCGACTCGTCATAGACAGGTGTTTCAGGGACCAATTCGTTGATGATTGGACCAATCACTGGCTGATTGCCGATTTCAGGGAAGCCGGAAGTCATGTACTCGCCTTCGGTCTCTGCATCGCATTGCTCTGCACGGAAGAAGTGACCGGTACTCATCCACTCACCGATGTTCATCAAGCCGTTTTCAAGTACTGAACCACCAAGACGGTTGTCGAACTTGTGCACAGGGAAGAGTGCGCGCACGCCCCAGCTGTAGAGTTTGTCGAGTTGATAGTCAACGTCTGCGTAGCTACATACGTCTTTCTCGCCACAGTTCATCACTTCAGATGCTTCGACACCAAGAACAACCGCAAGCTTGCCATCGGCGATGACCTGACGCGCTTCTTCAGGAGAGGTCACAACACGGAAGAAACCTTTGCCACGACCGCCTGCTTGCGCATCAATGTACTCTTGCATTTCGCGCATACGGTTTACTTGCAGCTCGATACTTTCCATGGTGTTACAGCTGTTCGCATCAATCCAGCTCGCCGGATTCACGGTTGACTGCAGGTTACACAAGACTTCGTTTTCCACGAGGTGGGTCACGATCATCTTCTGACCGCCTAACCAGGCACGCTCCATCCACTTGTAGTAGTAACCCATGTGGCTTAGCTGATCTGCATTTGGCCAGAATGGGAAGTCAGGATAGCCGCGGGTGTCGTAGCGGAAGTTAACATCGCCATAGGCTTGCAGGTTACCGATAATGTCCAGAGCGCCATCCGGGCCATGCTTGTCCGAGGAATCGCGCAGTGCATCCTGAACACCCCAACGGCTGAATGGTGCACCCGCCATGAATTTGCCGCCCATGAATTCATAGGAAGTAATGTGCGTGTGCGGGTCGATAAAACCACGAACCGGCGCGTTGACATCGCCTTTGAGGTTCTCGGGATCACCTGCAACGTTCGTTGTGATTTCCGGATATTCAGCACAACCGGTGTTTGGAACCAGCTTGAAGTAAGGCTCACTGTTGGCATCGCCCGGATTGAGCGGGTCGATGAAGTAAGGCGTGTCAGTGCTGAAATTGTTACGCATTGGTCTGTCCAGACCAGTCATGTGGAAGCGGTACAGGTATGTGCCGTCTGCTTGCTCGTGCGCAGTTGTTTCAAACTCGGCGAACTCGCCAGCATAGGTGCCTGCCGTCATTTCGCCAGGGATGATGCCTGCCAAATAGCGACCATTGGCATCGCGCATTAAATAGTTACCCATGCTAGATGGCTTGAAGAAGAACCTGGCAGCTGCCGTGCTATCAAGCGCATCGGTTTTGTAGCTCAGGCCATCATCAATGATGCCGCCAGTGTTATGCAGGCGGAAGTATTTACCTGTGACCGGTGATTGAATCGAAAAACACTGCTGGGCAAGCGAGTGCACAGGGTTCTCATCTGCACTCGGGTAATAACCAACAACGTTTTCTTCACCGGTAAACCAGGTACCGATGTTTTCAACGGTATTTACAAAGTCTTCAAAGGTGTCAACAACTGTTTCTGCTGCACCTTCTACCCAATCAACGGTGTCTTCGTATGCGCCTTCTACCCAGTCGATGGCGTCGTCAAACCATCCGGCATGGGCAGGGCTGGCAACCGTCACGCCTGTCAGGAGCGATACGGCAGCCACCTTGCGGTTAAACTGTTTACGTAATTTCATTTTAGGCCTCATCTTGTCTTTATATTTATTAGCTTTTGACAGGTGCAGACAGCCAGACGGCACACTTGTCTTTTGATCGTCTGCACAGAATTCTTCTCTCGGCTCTTGTGCTGATCAACTGGTTGGAGAGCGAGCGTAATTTTGTTGTGTTAGATGCACGCACTCCGCACCGAAGGTGAATGCTAACAAAGCGTTTGTGTGTTAACTGTGTTCAAGTTGGACAAAGGGGTAGACCATAGTGGCCAATCTCATGGCATTAGTGGCCGTGCTTTTTTGATGTGTTGGCTACAAAAAAAATCGAGCATGAAAAAGGCCGACCCGCTTTGCGGTGTCGGCCTTGAGCTGGTGTTTAGACCAGGTTTAAGTTAGTGCCTGCTCGGCAACTTACTCCGCTAATCGCCACTGTTGGTTGGTGCCGCCGTGGAAGGTCCACTGGCCTATGTTGGAGCCGTCAGCCGAGCCGAAGGCATCCACAACCAGATTTGTGTTGTAGATGTTGCGAATAAACATGCCATCGTATTCCCATTGCAGGTTAGGATGGTTGATACACTCCCAAAGTTGCACTTTGCCACCTTCAACTGCTTCTCCAGGATCGCCGTGATCCAGACAGTAGTTCGGATTGTGCTTGTTACGAATCAGCTTGGTTTCAGGGTTGTAAGACCACAACTGCCAATCCACATTTGCACAACCCCAGATGATGACATTGGTGTTGTTGCTCGCTTCTGTGCCCGGGAAGTCCATGCACTTGTTAAAGCCTATGTTGCGGAACTCTGCCCACTCAGGAATGCCGCGCGCCCAGATGGAGTAATCTGCCATGGTGCCCATTGCCTGTTCGGCATCACCTACAGAGATGCTGCTCATCTGACCACCAACCGCTAGCCATGTGCCGTCATCTTTCAGCTTCTTGACGTAACCCTCTGGATCGATTGCCCAAACGGTGCCGTCAGCCGCAGCTTCAACGATGCGCGCCGTGCCCGGGCCTGAATGGTTAACGAAGCTTGATCCGTCCCACTTGTAGACCTGACCATTTGCATTCACTGCCCAGGTGTTGGTGGCTGAACCGGTGCTTACATAGGTGTAGTCGCCATGCACCATGTTCCAGTCACTACCATTCCAGTAGTAAATGTTGCCGAGGTAGTTCATGCCCCAGACAGTTCCGTCTGCTGCCGCTGAAACAACGGTCAATCCGCCAGGTATGCGGTTCCAGTCGCTACCGTTCCATCTCCAGATGGAGTAGTCAGACGCAACGCCCCAAATGTTGTTGGCACTACCGACAGAAACGTGGCTGAGTCCGCCAGGGATATTCACCCAGGCTGCGCCAGCGCGGCGATAGATATTGCCGTTATAGGCGACGCCCCAAATCTCACCGTCTGCGCCCATGGATACCTGCTTCAGACCACCGTTCCAGCGACGCCATGCTGGCGACTCACTGGTGTTGGCTTCCGCGCGTTCCCACATTTGCAGGTAGGCTTCTGCAGAATTCATGACCGCTTCATACGAGCGATCGCTGCCGTTCACGCGAATGTCCTGAACGTGGTCTGCAACAAGACCGTAATGAGCAACACCTTCTGTGCTGAGATCGAAGGTACGGTTACCCGATACTTGTTTGTCGATGACCATGCCGGTTTCGGTTGTGAACGGATATTCAAGCGGGTTGGTTGCGCCGTCGTAACGAGGGCCAGCCTGACCACCCAAGCCACTCATGTCGGTCGAGATACCGACGCCACGCAGATAAGGTGTTGTTTCAATCTCATCAAGATAACCCGAGATTTTCGCATCCATAGCATAGGCATCGCTATTGTATGGAGACACGAAACCACCCAATTGAATCAAACGCTTCATGTTGTAATGAAGTTCGCCATAGGCGGAGCTATCCGGCATCCAGCTATGCGATGAAATCAAACCGCCATAGCCGCGCTCTTCTGCAATATCCAGCACAGCTGTACCGGCTTTGGTACTCATGTGATCCATTTCGATGAGCATTTTCTTGTCGATCATCTTGTGAATCAGGTACTCACCCAGTGGCGTCAAACCAAGTTGGTTACACTGTTGGGTCGACTCGTCGTAGACCGGAGTATTTGGAACCAGTTCGTTGATGATTGGACCAATCACAGGCTGATTGCCGATTTCCGGGAAGCCGGAAGTCATGTACTCGCCCTCTGTCTGCGGATCACACTGTTCAGCGCGGAAGAAGTGACCGGTACTCATCCACTCACCGATGTTCATCAAGCCGTTTTCAAGTACCGAACCACCAAGACGGTTGTCGAACTTGTGGACAGGGAAGAGTGCACGAATGCCCCAGTTATGCAGCTTGGTGAGCTGGTGGTCGACATCTGCGTAGCTACAGGCATCTTTCTCGCCGCAGTTCATCACTTCAGACGCTTCAACACCCATCACAACAGCCAGTTTACCGTCAGCAATGACCTGACGTGCTTCTTCCGGTGAACGGACAACGCGGAAGAAACCCTTGCCGCGGCCACCGGCCTGCGCATCAATGTACTCTTGCAATTCGCGCATACGGTTTACTTGCAGCTCGATACTTTCCATGGTGTTACAGCTGTTTGGATCGATCCAGCTAGCCGGATTGACGGTCGATTGCAGGTTACACAAGACCTCGTTCTCCACCAGATGGGTCACGATCATCTTCTGACCGCCTAACCAGGCACGCTCCATCCACTTGTAGTAGTAACCCATGTGGCTCAACTGCTTGGCATTTGGCCAGAACGGGAAGTCAGGGTAGCCGCGGGTATCGTAGCGGAAATTTACATCGCCATAGGCTTGCAGGTTACCGATGATGTCCAGTGCGCCATCCGGGCCATGCTTGTCTTTTGAATCGCGAAGTGCGTCATGTACACCCCAGCGGCTGAACGGTGCTCCAGCCATGAACTTACCGCCCATGAACTCATAGGACGTAATGTGCGTGTGCGGGTCAATAAAGCCGCGAACAGGTTCGTTGACATCGCCTTTTAGTAATTCAGGGTCGCCTGAAACATTGGTTGCGATCTCAGGGTAGTCAGCACAGCCGGTGTTTGGAACCAGCTTGAAGTAAGGTTCGCTGTCTGCATCGCCGGGGTTGATGATGTCGACAAAGTAGGGCTTGTCCTGGCTGTAGTTGTTGCGCATCACCTGATCCAGACCAATCATGTGGAAGCGATACAAGTATGTGCCATCTGCCTGCTCGTGCGCTGTGGTATCAAACTCGGCAAACTTGCCTGCATAGGTGCCGGCTGTCATCTCGCCACCCAAAATGCCCGCTAAATAACGGCCATTCGCATCGCGCATCATGTAATGCCCCATGCGCGTGGGTTTGAAGAAAAACTTCGCTGCGTCTTCCTTGGTCATTGCGTCGGAGGCATAGCTCATGCCATCGTCAATCACACCGCCCGTGTAGTAAAGGCGAAAGTATTTGCCTGTCACTGGCGACTGGATAGAAAAACATTGTTGTGCCAAAGAGTGCACAGGGTTCTCGCCGGCACTCGGGTAGTAGCCCACCACGTTTTCTTCACCGGTAAACCAGGTGCCGATCGTTTCCAGTGTGTTTACAAAGTCTTCCCAGGTGTCTTCTACGGTTTCGACGGCACCTTCGACCCAATCGACGGTGTCTTCCCAGGCGCCTTCGACCCAGTCGATGGCATCATCGAACCATCCGGCATGAGCAGGGCTTGTCGCCCCCAGGCCAACCACAAGCGAAGCTGCAAGCAGCTTCTTGTTTAGTCGTTTCGTTTTCATTTTATTGCCTCAATATCATTTTTATTTTTCAAGGTTTACAAAAGTGACTACTAAACCAAGCGCGAGTGTCCCTCAGCGCATGCGCGCATTAAATCCCTGTAAGCTTCAGGGGCTCTTTGCAAGCGTATCAAGTCGGTAAGGTGGCTTGATTAGCTATTCAGGACAGAAGATTGGCAGCTTCGGCCAAGTTTTGAACAGTGCGGGTTGGTTAAACCGTTATCTTTCGAAGCATTGGCTTAAGCTAAAAAAAGCCGCTCAACGCAGGGTTGAGCGGCTTAGCTTGCACGAAGTTTGGATCTTCCTAGTTTCTATTCCATGACTGCGTGGCGCTACCATCAACTGGCGCGATTCCTACGTCTGCGCCCTGATAGTTGCCAAACATGGTGACTGCATGCGTCGGGAAGGCTGTTGGAGTAATCACGCCATCTTCAATATCAAACAACAGGTTGTTATTGAGTGGGTAACACTCCCATACATGCACGGTTGACCCTGCCTCGATGCCGTTGGTCAGCGCCAGGCAGTAGTTAGGGTTGAGGGCAGTACGGATCACTTTGACCCCAGCATCGTAGATGAAGTTGTCATGCACGCTGGACATACAAGGATGCGCGCGAACCGGAGCACCGTTTTGGGTTTTACCACCCCAGACATTCATGCAAAGGCCGGAATCTTCGCTGGTGTATTCCTGTGCAAGATCAGGAAGACCGGTGTCGATCAACCATTGCTGGTTGGCGCCGCCGTGTGAGTGCCAGAGCCCGATGTTATCGCCCCTCGAGTTACCAAAGGCATCCAGAGCAAGGCCGGTATCGGCACGTGGTCGGATAGAGTTGGCGTAGACTTCAAACACCTGATTCGGATGGTTGTCGATACACTGCCAAAGATTCATGGTTTTGCCATTGGCCATTTCGCCAGCCGACAAACAGTAATCCGGGTTGAGAGCGCTGCGGATAAAGCCGGTGCTTGCTTCGTAGGTCCAGTCGTCATGGATCGAGCTCACACAAGGATGGAGGCGGATTGGAGCGCCGTTGTAGGTGCTGCCACCCCAGATATTCATACACAGGCCGTTTGCCATGCTGATGATTTCCTGTTTGTCCGGAGCTGGCGCAACGCTGGTATTGTTCTCTGCACGTTCCCACATTTGCAGGTAGGCTTCGGCAGAATTCATCACCGACTCATAGACCCGGGTAGAACCATTCACACGAATGTCCTGCAGATGGTCTGCAACAAGACCGTAGTGTGCGACACCTTCATTACTGATGTCGAAGACCCGATTACCGGATACCTGCTTGTCGAAGACCAGTCCGAACTCGGAGGTAAACGGATATTCAAGCGGGTTGGTTGCGCCATCATAGCGAGGGCCTGCCTGACCACCCAAGCCACTCATGTCGGTCGCGAAACCAACACCCGGAAGGTAGGGCGTTTTCTCCACTTCAGTCAGGTAGCTGTCGATCTTCATGGTAATGCCGTAAGCATCGCTGTTGTATGGCGTGACAAAACCACCGAGATTGATGACGCGCTTCATGTTGTAGTGAAGCTCGCCCGCAAGTTTTGCGTCAGGCATCCAGCTGTGCGATGAGATCAAACCGCTATAGTTACGCGCTTCTGCGATATCAAGAACCGCAGTTGCTGCTTTGGTACTCATGTGATCCAGTTCGATCAGCATGTTCTTGTCGATCATCTCATTGATCAGGAACTCACCCAGCGCAGTCATGCCTGTCTGGTTACAGTGCTCGATGCTAGTGTCATAGTTTGGCGCATTGGTCAGGGTGTTAACGATGTCACCTATGACGGGCACACCACCAAGTTCCGGGAAGCCGGGCGTCATTGATTGGCCTTTGGTTTCAGCATCACATTCTTCTGTGCGGAAGAAGTGACCGGTGCTGAGCCATTCACCAATGTTGATCAATCCGTCTTCTACAACAGAGCCGCCGAGACGGTTGTCGAACTTGTGAATAGGGAACAAGGCACGAATACCCCAGTTGTAAAGCTTGTCGAGCTGATATTGCACGTCCGCATAGCTACAGGCGTCTTTCTCGCCGCAGTTGAGAACCTCTGAGGCCTCAACGCCCATGATCACAGCAAGCTTGCCGTCGGCAATCACTTCGCGTGCTTCCTGAGCCGATTTAACAACCTTGAAGAAGCCTTTGCCCGGGCCGCCGGCTTGCGCATCAATATAGTTTTCGATTTCGCGCATGCGGTTTACTTGCAGCTCGATACTTTCCATCGTGTTACAGCTGTTGGGATCAATCCAGCTTGCAGGGTTGATGGTCGACTGCAGACGACATAGCACTTCGTTTTCTACAAGGTGGGTGACCATAATACGCTGACCGCTCAGCCATGCTCGTTCCATCCATTTGTAGTAGTAGCCTGAATGGCTCAACTGCTTTGCGTTTGGCCAGAACGGGAAGTCAGGGTAGCCGCGCGTGTCGTAGCGATGGTTCGCATCGCCGTAAGCGTAGAGGTTACCAATCAGATCCAGAGAACCATCCGGGCCATGCTTGTCGGATGAATCGCGCAGGGCATCTTCGACACCCCAGCGGCTGAAGGGCGCACCCGCCATCATCTTGCCGCCCATAAACTCGTAAGAAGTGAGGTGGGTATGTGGATCAACAAAGCCGCGAACAGGTTCGTTGACATCGCCTTTCAGGACATCAGGATTTCCCGCAACATTGGTGGTGATCTCCGGGAAATCGACACAGTCGGATTGCGGCACCAGTCGGAAGGTGTTCTCGCTGTTATTGTTGTTCGGGTTCAGCAAATCGAAGAAGTACAGCTCTCCGTCCGGGAAATAGTGACGCAGCTTCATGTCCAGGCCGGTACCGTGAAAGGTATAGAGGTATTCGCCATTACCTTGCACGGCATTAAGTGTCCATTCCGCAAACTTGCCGGCATAGGTGCCGGCCGTTTCTTCGGCAGGTAAGCGGCTTGCGAGATAGCGGCCTGCTTTATCGGTCATCAGGTAGCTGCCGAGCTGGGAAGGCTTCATGTAGAAGTGCGCGGCCTGATTGATATCGATGTTGTTGAACTTGTAGTTCATCCCATCGTTGATGGTGCCGCCACTGTAATAAAGTTGAAGGTAGCGACCTGTTGCTGGCGATTGGACTGCATAACAGCCTTGTGCCAGTTCGTAGACCGCATCCTGGGTATTGGCCTGAGCCAAAGGTGTAAAAGACGCGACAGCGAGACCCGTCGCAGCCAGTATGCTGGATAATTTCATGTTGATCGTCCGGTTTCGTTTATTTTTATTCAGGGTTTACGAAAGCGACTGCTAAACCGAGAGACTTCTCCCCTTGTGTGCCTGATGGCAAGGTGGGGATGCATCCTGTTCCAACAACAGAACTTCTGGAGGGATTGGCGGAATAGACTAACAAGTGTTAGTCATTCCTGGAGTGTTCAATCCGGACACTTTTAACTTAGAAAGGGTGCGACTGTGCGCTAGTTCGTCATTAACAATTCGCCGATCATCGACATGATTTCGTGTTCCGCTCGAGCCTTGCGCGGACTGTCGGAATTGTTGGATTCATTGTCTGTTACCGCAGAAATGCTCGCACCAATAATATCAGGAATATCTTCGGTGCCTTGCAGATGCAGCTTCAGTTCAAAGGGCAGAACATTCTGGTCAACAGATGCCTGAAGCGTAAACGACTCCTCGCATTGTGCATAGGGGGAGGTCAGTTCGCCGTCCATTGCCTCTTCATTTAAAAAATAGACCCATTCGCCGGATTCACGCACTTCGATGGCGCCTAATTTGCCGTTAAATGCCTGAGCAGGAATGTTCACGCTCGCATTCAGTGAGTGCAATTGGCCGCAGGCGCCAATGCCTTCGTCTTCAATGACAGTGCCTTTAAAGTGATTCTCAATCAGGGCTTTGAGCGGCAGAGAGGTTTTTGCACTCTTTGTTAGTGGTGAAGAAGACGCATGATCAACCAACTCTTTAACCGGCTTTGGTTCACTGGCAGTGATTGTCAGGTTTTCTCCCGAAGGAGTTTTCAGTGTGATGCGTTGATTCGAGAGACTTGAAATCAGGTCATCTTTGGCGAGACTGTCGTTTGCACGAACCTCGACCAGTCTTCCCGACCAATCCAGATAAAAAACAGGTCCTGTTACTTCTACTACTGAAAACACAACTTCAATCTCTTCAATTAATTTTTCAAGTGGCGACGCGCTTAATCTATCGCAATGTAACGTTATGATACCGAGAGCTGGTGCTACTTACATTGCGTAAAAAGTAAACAATTGTTGCTTGTAGATAGCGCCGACCTGCAATCAATAGCCCATGCGCCAGAGCACAGCCTCAACGATTGCCTAGGCGACACAACATACTTCCATTCTTGGAGCGACTATTACGGGGTTTCGAACATATACACCTCAGGCGTGTCTTTATCGCCCAGATCTACAGCCCAAATGTTGTATCGCTTTTTAACCAAACGCTCTCGCGTTACTAGATGTGCGACCATTCGACGATTTTTTTTACGTCCTTCTGCGGTATCGTTGCTTGCGATCGGTCGGTCAGCCCCAAAGCCTGCAGTGAGCACATCGTCAGCAGGTGTTTCAAACTTTTCAATCAAGATTTTTGCAACGGCATCCGCTCGTTCTTTAGAGAGAGATTTGTTTTTAGATGCTGAGCCAGTGCTATCGGTGTGTCCTTCGATAAGAATCACAAAATCCTTATTCTGTTGATGGAGTTGCGCAACCTTCTTGATATTGTCTTCGTACTTTTGCTCTATGACCGCGCTACCGGAAGCAAAGTTAATACCCAGGTCGATGGTATCTATTTTGCTGAAAGTCTCTTCACAGCCTTCATTAGTCAGTGCCGCTCCGTCTTTTGTTTGTTCGCACTCATCCCGATGATTTATTACGCCATCCTCGTCTCTATCTTTCAGGTCATTCGCCTCGACCTTGAAAGCTTCTGACGGATAGGGTGCCGGATTCTCTTCGTTATGCTGCTCAGGTAACCCAGTTCCAAATTTTTCGTATCTGGAGTCTTCCGGAGGGTTGGTGCTACAAGCCGATAAAAAGATGCCCAACGAGGCTAAGGTTAAAATCCTAAACATTGTCTGCCTCCTCCTGAGTTGCGTTTTCTTCTTCACTGTCTTCTTTTTCCAGAAGTGGTTTCATTACGTTTACACGCAAGGCATCGAGTATATAGCTCATACTCGCAGCGACTCGGTATTGCGAGTAAACATATTGATAATCCGCTCCCAGATACTGCTTACGGGCTTCAAACAACTCATTTTGAGCGTCGAGCAAATCGAGCAAGGTTCGGCGGCCTGCTTTGAACTGCGCCATGTAGAGTTTGGCGCTTTCGGCAGATTGATCAACGTAGTCTTGCAAATGCTCCAGTGTTTGTTTAAGCGTCATATAGGCATCCCAAGAGGAATCGACATTTGCCTGAACCTCCCGGTAGATACGATTGGAGCGCATGCGCGCGGCTTCTTCCTGGTAGCGTGCCTGCTTCTGCTTCGAGTTGCTGCGCCCGCCGGAGTAGAGATTCCAGTTCATTTCAAGCAAGACGCGCCATTCATTTTCATGACCAGTTGCGCCTGAGACATGGTCTTTCCAGGTCTGATCGGCCACGATGTCGAAGTTGGGATAGTAATGCGCATTCAATCCATCGGCGCTTGCAGATGAAGCTTGCACATTTAGGCGACTTGCGATGAGGCTTTGGTTGTTGTTGAGCGCGAGTGTCGCAGCACGTTCGTTGCTTTCAGGAAGATAGGTTGCATCGATTTGAGGGCGCCTCAGCTCTGCCGGATGCTCTCCGGTTAGCTGTGTATAGGAAGTCTCTGCATCGCGCAGGTTGTTTTGGGCCGCCAAGAGATTGGCTTTTACGCGTGATAAGCGACCCTGCATTTGTGTCAAGTCGGCTTTGTCTGCGACGCCTTGCTTTTTACGAGCCTTTACTAATTCGAAGGTGCTTTCATGAAGTTCCAGGTTTTCGATTGAAAGCCGTACTACGTCTTCCGCATTTAAGACATTGGTGTAGGCTCGTGTAATTTGCAAGGCGATTTGTTCCGCTTGCGCCAGTGTTTGGTAGTAGCTGGCCTGCATTGCAAAATCTGCACGGTCATATTCACTGCTGTTTGCGAAGCCCCGAAACAGGGGAACAGTTAACTGCAGCTTTGCCTGGGCTCGCGTTTCATTTGAGTCGGTATTCGCACCAATGCGGTCAATGTC